>JAYRFD010000814.1:0-2044 GCA_041908565.1 Polyangia bacterium
CACCGAAAGGACGTCGTCATGTCGTGCGAAGCGCGGGCTGATGGTGCGGCCCAGGATGTCTTGAACCAAGAAGCGCGCGACGCGCGTTCCCGCATCGACCGTCGTCAGGATGAAGACGGCCTCGAACATGACGATGAAGTGATAGAAGTAGCCGAGCAATCGCTGGAATATCGGCAGCTGACCAAAGATCGTCGCGATGCCGGCCGCCAAGGAAACCGATCCGCCTGTGCGTCCGCGAAGCTCTTCCCCGACCAGGCGCGACAGCAGATCGAGCTCAACGGGGGTCATGCCCAGCTTCTGAAAGACGGCGGGCGGGACGTTGATCGCAAAGTAGTCCGCCGGGTTCAGACAGGCGGCTGCGACCAGCGAGGTCACGCCGACCAAGCCCTCAAGCAGCATGGCGCCGTAGCCGATGGGGCGACAGTCGGTCTCGCGATCGATCAGCTTGGGAGTGGTGCCCGATGCAATCAGCGAATGGAAGCCGCTGATGGCGCCGCAGGCCACGGTGATAAAGACAAAGGGGAAGACCTTGCCGCGGATGATAGGTCCCCCGCCGAACACGAACGGCGTCAGCGGATCCAGCTTCAGCTCTGGATTGATGATCATGATGGCCAGGACTAGACCAAACAGCGTCGTCAGCTTCATGTACGACGACAGGTAGTCGCGCGGCACCAGCAGCAGCCAGACCGGCAGCACCGACGCCACAAAGCCATAGGCTGCGATCAGCGCGACCAGAGTAGGGAACTTGAACGTGAACAGCGAGGCCAGCGAAGACGCAGCCACCCGTTCGCCCAACACCACCGATAGCAACAGCAGCACGACGCCCAAGATCGATGCGCGACGCAGCGACCCACCGCCGTGCGAATCGCCGCGCATCAGCACGCCCATGACCAAAGCGATGGGGATGGTCATGGCGATGGTGAAAGTGGCCCAGGGGCTGCCTTCCAAGATTTTCACGACGGCAAAGCCCATGGCCGATATCGCGATGGTCACCGTGAAGAAGATGGCGATCGTGGCGACGACACCGACCAGCGGGCCAAGCTCGCCGCGCGCAAGCTCGGCCAGTGAACGGCCGCCCTGGCGCACGCTGGCGGACAGCACGATGAAGTCGTGTACGGCTCCGCCCAAGGTCACGCCGATCAAGATCCACAGAAGACCTGGCAAGAAGCCGAACTGCGCCGCCAGCACAGGACCAATCAGCGGCCCTGCACCCGTGATGGCTGCGAAGTGGTGGCCAAACAACACCCAGCGGTGCGTGGGCACATAGTCCTTGCCATCTTGGCGTTCATGCGCCGGAGTGCGTCGCCCGTCGTCGAGACCCAGCACCCGAGTGGCGATAAACGCGGAATAGAAGCGGTACGCGATGGCCAGCACACACAGGGTAGCCAGAAAGATCGGTAGGGCGTGTATGCGCATTCTGCGAATGTTTCACAGCGTCTTTGACAATGCCAGCCTGCAGAATTTGACCCTGTGTGGCTGGACTTCGTAGGATGCGGCGCATGTCTGCTAAACCTACGCGCTTCGTTGGCTTTCTTTCCGTCGCAGGACTTGCTCTTGGCGGCTTGGTAATGGGCGGCGTGACCTTGTCGCAAAGTGGCTGCCCCGGAGGCTCTGGTGCGGCGGACATGGGCAGTGCGGACCTCGCGTTTGCTTCGTGCTGCGGCAAGATGGGCGACCCCGGCAACAGCAAGGGGGTTGGGCAGTACTGTGTCGAGCACGGCGACTGCACAAATGGTGCCGCGCTTTGTTCGTTCGCTGCGGCGCCGCAAAAGAAGGCGTTCTTCTGCACGCTGCCGTGCAGCCCCGATATGGGCACCGCGGCTTGTGGGGAAAACGCCGTCTGCCAGTTCGACAATTCCTTCCAGGCCTACGGCTGCGTGCCCAGCGCTTGCCTCGCCAACCTGCCGGCGGGCTGTTCGCTGTAAGTAGGGCGACCGCATCCAGCGCGTGCTTGGCGCGACCAACGCACGTCCTCGACAGCGCGGCAAATGCAAGCGAGACACTTCATGGAAGGCCCGCCAAGTTCAACAGATCCATCGACCCA
>JAYRFD010000815.1:0-4537 GCA_041908565.1 Polyangia bacterium
TGACCCAGCAGGGCGCAGGCAAAGTCCAGGCGCTCGCGATCGACCGGCGTCAGCACTTCGCCCCGTAGCTCATCGGCGATGGCGGCCTGCAGCGTCAGGTCAGAGGTCCGCGTGCGAGCCCGACGGCGCACCGCGTCCAGAAGATCGCTGAACTCTTGGTCGATTCGGTCTAGTTCGCGATCGGGGACCCGACGACCGGCGCGATACGCCCAGAAGCGATCGCTGCTGGTGGGCACTAGCTCGATCCCGGCGGCGCGGGCCACTGCGGTCAGGGGATGGCCGGCTGTGCCCATGATCCACGACGCGCCCTGATCGACCGGAAAGCCGATTCGATCGTCGGTGAAGACGCGTCCCCCGATGCGCGAGCGCGCCTCGAGCACGATGACCTGATAGCCGCGCCCCACCAGATCGCGCGCGCAGGCCAGGCCCGATACTCCGGCGCCGATGACGACGATGGTCTTGGGCATCTACCGCTTTCCCCCTGGGGATCACGGTATCGCGACTTGCGGGCGGCGCGGCTGACTTCTGATCTCTGACCAGGACGCAGAGACCCGCGCTGTCGTCCTCGCAAGCGGGGATCGCAAGTCGACCTGCGGCATGCGTCGC
Organism: Polyangia bacterium; assembly: GCA_041908565.1. GTDB lineage: Bacteria > Myxococcota_A > Polyangia > Palsa-1104 > JAEUJZ01 > JAEUJZ01. Next base: position 607 of record JAYRFD010000815.1, read on the forward strand.
GACGGCTGGGTGCGTGGTGCCTGGCGCGAAGCAAGCGGGCCGCGAGCGCGCTACGGAATCAGCGGCTCGCTCAGAGGCCGCGGCTTGCTCTCGGGAATCGTCAGCGTCAGGATCATGCCGCCGACCAAAAGCGCCCCCACCGCATAGGTCGGAGCGTACACACCGACGGTAGACAGCACGCAGGCGCGGCCGGCGTTTTCCGGCATCATGCAGGCCGTGCCCATGGGGTTTATCGACAGGTCGGGCGTCAAGCGTCGATCCAGGCCATGCATGACCGCAGCCGTGATCAGCGAGCCGAAGCCCAGGACACCGAAGACGGCAGCGACGCCCTTGCGCACCGGCGACAGCGGCTTCTTGGTCTTTGGCTGTGTGGCGGTTGGCGTCGGGATCTGCGGCTGCGTGCGCGTCGGCGCCTGGACATAGGGCGGCTGCTGAGGCATCGGCTGAGGCGCGCTCTGCGTCGGCAGGCCGGACTCGATGGGGCCTTGGGCCACCTGCGTCGGGTAGCTTGGCGCGGGCGGCTGAGCGACGCTGCCCTGCGGGATGCTGTACGGATTGGGCACCGCCACGTATGGCGCAGGGGCCGTCGGGGCATAGGGGGCGGGGGCCTGCATCGGTGGCGTGACATAGCCCGTCGCGGGCGGAGTCTGCACCGCGCTAGGGGCGGGCGCTGCCGGTGGACCGTAGGGGCTTGGCACCGTCTGAGCCGATGCGCTGGCAGGAGGACCCGGCCGTGGCTGCCAGGCGGGCCAGGCGGCGTCGGCCGCTGGGGCTGGCGACGCAGCGGGAGCCTGAGTCGTCGTCGAGCCAGGAGCCTGAGCCGGGGACGCGCTTTGGCTGGGTGGGGTCGGCGCGGCGGTGCCGGCAAACTGGCGATACTGCGCAAGAAGCTCGCTGGTGCTGCCGGTCAGCATGATGCCCAGCTTGGTCTCGTCGCAGTCCAGGCACAGGTTTTCGATTTCAGCCAAGGCGTCTGGCGTACCGCGACGTCGCTGATCAAACAGGCGCAGCTGAACACGCAGGTTGCGGGTCGGGCCCGTCGTCGACACATCGCCGGAAAGGACCAGCACGGCCTGCTTGGCCTGGGCCAGCTCGCTTAGGCACTGCTGCCGACGACAGCGACGGTCGGCTTCGCCCAGCTGAACGGTTCGCAGCACCTGCTCACCGCGGTCGACCAGGTACTCGCGCACCAGGTCGGTGCCGACGCGGTCGATGTTGTTTCCGCGCTGGATGCCCAGGAACAAGATGGGCTCAGGCTCGGCAGCGTGGGCGACGGCAAGCCCAGACAAAGAGGCCAGCCCAACAGACAGACCCAGCAGCGCGGCAAGCGGCCAGGCAAACGCGGCGAATGAAACGCGAGGACGCATCGAGGATAGGCGTAAGAATAATCGCTTCGTCACAAGGCGTCACGCAGAGAGATCGTCGGGCCACACAGACGCGGTCTGGGCTGGCTATCGGGCGGCGAACAGCGCCACCGCACCACGCAGCGGACGTTCCGCCAGACCCAGCGGGCTCAGACGGTCCAACACCGCTTGGGCTTGGGTCGCCAGCGCCTTGGCTTCGTCGGTTCGACGGTCCGCCAAATAGACGGCGACCTGTGTCGACAGCGAAAGTCCGTGCAGAACGGGCAGGACATCCCGCAGGGATGCCACGGCCGCGCAGGCGGTCTCGGCTCCGGTCAGGTCGCCTTGCAGCCAGCGGACATGGGCCAGGACACACTGGCTGGCCGCGACGAAAAAGGCGTTGCTGCCAGGCGTCGCCAGCACGCTGGCAGCCAGTCCCTCGGCTTCCTGCAGTGCGGCGCTGTCCGTTCGATCGCGCAGAGCCATGGCCAGCCACACCTTGGCATGCGACAGCGCAAGCGGCTCGGCAAGCTGCTGGGCTTGATGGAGGCTCTCGCGCAGGACGGCTTCAGCTTCCGTGCGAGCGCCGGTCTGCGTCAGCGCGATGCCTAGCAAGGCGCCGGCCAGGACCTGATTGCGTCGCGCTCCGGCTTGCTGTGCGGCCTGTTGTGCTTCGCGAGCCAGCTGTGCGGCCTGCTGCGGGTCGTCGGCCAACAGCAGCAGAAACGTCGCCTGTGCGTGCTTGTAGCATGCCTGCGCCAGTCCGTCGCTGTGCACGGCGCTGCGGCCCAGGGTTGCGATCAGTGGCAGGAAGCTTTGAACCAGGTCGCGGATGCCCATCAGGCTGAGCACGCAGCTAAGGACCGAGCCCGCTTCGACGTAGGTTGCGGCGGTCTCGGCGGTGGGCAGCAGCGTGCTGAACTCGCTGATCCAGCGGCGAAACTCGTCGGTCTTCCCCAGCAAGCAGGTAAGCGCCAGCATGTGGCCCAGGGTCTGTATCCAGCGACGGCTGCCGCGCGGCAGCAGGTCCAGGGCCTGGGCTCCGGCCGCATAGGCCGCCGCAAAGTCGTCACGAAAGAAGTGGGCCGCGCACAACAGCGACCGGATCGCGCCCTGCGCTTCCCGACTGACACAGCAGAGCTGGGCCAGGGCTGCCCGATCGAGCACGGCCTGCAGCTGGTTATTGGCCAGCGCCTGATCCGTCGCCCGAATGTACAGCTCGCCGGCCTTTTCGGGCTCATTGCCCAGGCGATAGTGTTCGGCCAGGACCAGCGGATCGGGCTCGCCGGCCTGTTCCAAGAAGGCGGCGGCCAAGCAGTGAGCCCGGCTGCGATCGGCCTCGGTCAGCAGGCTGTACGCCGCTTCGCGAACCAGCGAGTGGCGAAAGCAGTACTCATCGCGGCCGGGCAAGCGGCTGTCGCGCTGGATCGACACGCGCTCGGCATCGCACAAGGCGCGCAGCGCGGCGTATAGCTCGTGCCCGGACAGGCCGATGGGCTGCAAAGCCTGAATCGCGGCCTGCGAGAAGCTCTCGCCGTACACGCTCGCCAAGCGCAAGACCCGACGAAGGCCGGCATCCATGCTCTGCAGACCGACCTGCTGCGTGGCCACCAGAGTGTCAGGCCAGGCGTCGCTGCGTCCGGTCGCCGCGCAGCGGATCAGCTCGTGCAGAAAGAACGCGTTGCCATCGGATCGGCTGACAATCTGGCTGACCACCGACGAATCGGTCTGGGCGCCCAAGACCTGACGCACCAGCCGTTCGCCAGAGCGCCGTCCCAGGTTCGATAGCTTGTGTTCCTGCACACGACCCGACCAAAGCTGCGGATACAGCGTCAGGATCTCGGGCTGGGCCAGCGCCAGCACCAAGATGGGGTGCTTCAGCTCGCGCAGGGCTCGATCGACCAGCAGGATGCTTTGGCTGTCGGTCCAGTGCAGATCTTCCAAGATCAGCACGACGGGCGTGTGTCGCGCCGATAGCTGCAGATACTGCAGGAACGCCTGCGTCACCTGATCGGCCAACTGCTTTGGATCGCAGCGCAGGGTGGTCAGCGCTGTGGCTTCTTCGTCGGGAAACGGCACGCCCATCAGCTCGCCAAGCAGCGCTGCATCGACCGCTGGTTCATCCGCATTGCTGGGTGACGCGCGCCGCGCATCCGCGTGAAGCTGCGCCACGTGGCGGCGGATGGCGTCGCGCTTTTCGTTCGCCAGGCTGTTGGGCTTGATGCCACAGGCCCGTCGCAGCGCTTGCGCAAGTGGGGCATAGGCGGTGGTGACCGTCAGCGGATCGCCGCGTCCAAACAGCAGGGTCAGCGGCTGTCCGCTGTCGCTTTGGCGGCGTAAAAACTCATGGCGCAGGCGCGACTTGCCGACGCCGGCGGGACCGGTCACCAGCACCGCCAAGGGAGCCTGCTGATCGATGACGCCCGACAGCGCCATGTCCAAGATCGAGCGATCTTGATCGCGTCCGACAAAGGGCGTTGGTTGGCCCAATAGCGGACTCATTTCGTCGGGGCGATCGCGTTCCCCCAGCAGCGCGCGCCCGTCGTGTTTCACGCGATAGCTCGGCCGCCCGTCGCCATCGAGCGCCA
>JAYRFD010000816.1:0-4943 GCA_041908565.1 Polyangia bacterium
ATCGCTGGCCGACCGACGCGATCGCCTGCGACCCGGCGCCCCCAGCCCGACGTCACCGCCGACGACGCCAGCCCTGCCCATGCGGACGGCTGTGCGCGTGGCTCGACAGATCGCCGACGCACTGGTCGCTGCCCACGAAAAGGGCATCTTCCATCGCGACCTGAAGCCTTCGAACGTGTTTCTGGTGCCCGACAGCGAAGCCCCCTCGGGCGAACGGGTCAAGATCCTGGACTTTGGGCTGGCCCGCATCCGCGCCGTCACCCAGGGCGATGGCGCCGACGGGGCTGCGGCAGGAAAATCGACGGACCGCACGTCGACCAGCTTGGTGATGGGCACGCCCCTTTACATGGCGCCAGAGCAGTGCCGTGGCCTGGCCTTGGCCGATGGTCAGTCGGACGTCTATTCGCTGGGCGTGATGCTGTACGAGCTATTGACCGGCGCGCCGCCGTTTACCGCCGACACATCGGGCGACTTGATTGCGATGCACATCTATCGCCTGCCGACCTCGCTGGACCGCCGCACCCGCGAAGCCCCGCGCCCGCTGGTCGATCTGGTGATGCGCATGCTGCGCAAGGACCCGGTCGAGCGCCCCAGCATGGCGGTGGTCAGCCGCGCCCTGCGGTCGATCGAGGCAATGAACCTGTCGCCGCAGCTGCCGTCGCAGACCTCTGGTCGATCGCGCGGCCCCGGTGGCATTGCCATCGGTCTTTTCGTGATTCTGGTCGGCTTGATCTTGGTCAGTCTGTACGCGTGGTGGGTGGGGCCCAGCAACAGCACCAGCCAGCCTGCGCCACCGGTTGCAGTCAGCGCGTCACCCGTCGCGCCCATGACGCAGCCTGCGGCTCCGGCAGTCGCAGGTGCGGTCGTCCCAAGTGGTGGCAGCCCGGCAGCAGCGCCGCCCAGTGCACCCGCAACCCCTGCCCCCACAGCCGCAGCATCGGATCACGGGCAGCCGGCTGGAACCGGGCCAGCCCCGCCCTCCTCTGAGTCAGCGGGCCCAGACCGGCCTGCAGTCGACGCGCCGGGCCGCCAAAATGCACCCGCCGCGAATGCGCCGACGCTTGGCGCCAATCGAGCGGCTCCGGCCAAAGATCGCACGCCGCGTGCACGTGCTGAATCGGCTGGCATGGGTCTTGGAATGAATCGTGGCAGCCCCACTGGATCGACGCGATCCGCAGGATCACGGCCAGTGGCACCCGCAGCAGCCACTGCGGCCGCGCCGACCGCACCGCCAAAGGCGGACGAGGAAGTCCATGTGCCCGCGCTTCGCTAGCCGCCCGGCCCGGCCCGGCCGCCAGTCCCCCGCTGGCTGCTTGGGGCTGCTGGTGCTGCTCGGGTGGCTGGCCGGTCCCGCGCACGGCCAGGCCCCAAGTCCTCCGCCTGTCTCCGCTGCACCCGCGGTCGTCGTCACGAACGCAGCACCTGGCCCTGTTCCCGCTGCGCACCAAAGCGCTACCGCCGGCACGCCTGCCGCTGCGACGCCGGGCCCAACACCTGGCCTACTTCCGGGCTCACCGCCGGCAAGCGCCGAGCGCAGTGCCCCGTCCGCAGTTCCCTCTGGTTCAGCTGGTTCGGATCGACCGCTGCCCGCCCAGCTTCCGCTGCGCCAGCTAACCGAACAGGGAATCCAGCAGTTCCAGCAAGGCGAATACGACGCGGCCATCGAGTCCTTTTCCGCCGCCCACGTGCTGAGCCCGAACCCGATGTTTCTGTTCAACATCGCGCAGGCCCACCGCAAAGCCGGTCGCCCGCGCGAGGCTCTTTTGCACTATCAGCTGTTCTTGCGCAAAGCGCCCGACTCGCCGCTGCGGCCCGAGACCGAGGCCTACATCGCCCTGGTCGAGACGCAGCTACAGAACCGCCAACAAGCGGCACAGCGCGTGCAAAGCCCAGCAGAGCATGCACCGCCGCCGCTCCCCACCGGTCCGCCGCACGAGTCCCCCGCCCGCCCGCTGTACAAAAAAGGCTGGTTCTATGGCGTCCTTGTTGGCTCGGCTGCGGTCGTCGGACTGGGCGTCGGCTTGGGCGTCTATTTTGCAACCCGCCCACCCGCAACCAGCCTGGGCATCGTCGATCCCGTGTTCTGAGTCCCGGCCCATGTCACTCCAGTCAAGCCTTGCCCCTCTGCAACCCGCCGCCCACGACGCTAGATCGTCGACAATCGAGCGCAGACAGCGCGGCCTTCGCCTGTGCCTGGCGCTGCTTTCCACCTTGTTCCTGCCCGCTTGCGGCGCCAGCTATTCCGGCGACTCTCCGCCCGACGGCAATGTCGCCCAGCCGGCCTTCGAACAGGTGCTGCCGACGGGGGACGGTCCCAGCGCACTCGTGGCATTGGATATCAACGGCGATCAGCGCACCGATGTCGCCGTCGCCAATGGCGTGGACGGTACCGTTCACCTGTACAGACAGGTCGACAAGCAGCTGCAGGCCGGCGCGCAGTATCCCGTTGGGCGGGGCCCTGCGGCTCTAGCTGCGCTGGCTTTGGACGACGACAACCGCCTGGACTTGCTGGTGGCCAATGCCGCAGACAGCACTCTGTCGACTCTGCTGAGCAAAGGCCAGCCCGACGGCACCTTCGCCCCAGGACCAACCCTTGCGGTGGGCGAGGCGCCAACGACGCTGGCCATCGGTGACGTGACGGGGGACGGCATCGACGACGTGGTGGTGGGCTGCGCCGGATCCGAAACGATTGTCGTCTTTGAAAACAAACGACAGGGCGGCATGCTGACCCAGCTGTCGACGCTGACCAGCCTGTCATCCGTGCGCGCGATGAGCCTGCTGCCGCTGGATCCACAGCAGCCCATGCACCTGGACCTGGCCGTGGCCCGCGCCGACAGCGAAGAGATCGCACTGTTCAAAAATGACGGCCGCGGCACCTTCGCACCGTATGCCTCGCGCCCCAGCTTGCCGTCGGGAAGCACGCCGGTGGCCATGGTCGCCGCCAACCTGGACGCCGATGGCCAGGGCAGCGCGGATCTGGCGGTGCTCGACCACAGCGCAGGTGATCTGTGGCTGGGCCTGCGCGACGGCGCGAAGTTCTATGGCAGCCCGTATCACGTCGGGGACAAGCCGGCCGCGCTGGCCGTGGGTCAGCTGGACCGCGACAGCCGACCCGAGCTGGCCTTTACCGACCCCAGTGGCGAGCGCGTCGGGACCCTGCTGGGTAGCACCGACCGAACCAGCACCCCGCTGCCACTTGTCTATTACGCCTTGCCCGGTCTGCCGTCGGCCATCGCCATCGCAGACATCGATGGCGATACGCTGGGCGATCTGCTGGTGCTCAGTCGCGCCGACGCCCAGCTTCACTTCCTGGTCCCGCAGAGGTCCGCGCGATGAGCCGACGGACCCCATGGGCCGCACGGACCTCATGGCCCCCACGCATCCCGCGGTGCCGACAGATCCCGCGCGCGCTGGCGCTGGCCGGGCTGGGGCTGGCGCTGTCGTGCACCGACGGGCGTCCCTTGGTGTTGGTGGATGTCGGTCCTCTGCCCGCGCAGCCCGCCCGTCTGCGCGTGTCGCTTAGCTACGATGGCCAGCCGGCTCGATTGCCGTCGCCGATCTGGTTTGATCTGCATGCGCACAAGGCCGGTGATACCGCGAGCTTCGGCGTGCACCTGCCGGCCAGCACCAACGGCGATTTGGTGATCGGAGGCGGCGTCCTAGACGAAGCAGGCTGCCTGGCGGCCCTGGGATCGACCACCGCTGCGCCCGTCTTGGCTCAGCCGCGCGTCGCGCTGGCGCTGCAGACGCCCCCCGCCGACGTTCCGACCGAGGCCCGCTGCAGCGACCCGGAAAAGACGCCGCTTCTTCTGCGCGTAACGCCCGATGTGGTGGCCAGCCGCGGAGAGGAAGCCCGCCTGCAGATCTTCGGCTGGGGCTTCGTGCCATCCGGCGCCGACTGCCCGATCGTCACCATCGACGGCAACACCGCTCCGAACGTCCTGTGCCCCTCGTTTGCCGAGCTGAGCGTCGATCTGCCCGCCGGCCCCGGTCGCATCGGGCTCGTCCCGGTCCGCGTCCTCAACCGCACCAACGGGCGAGCCACCACGCGTCGCGACCTGTTCGGCTACTACGCCAAGGACATCGTGCTCAGCGCCGCGATGGGCGGCCCGGTGCTTTTGCCAAGTCCGGTCTCGGGGCTGGCGTCTGCGGATCTAAACCGCGATGGTCGCGCCGATCTGGTCGCCATCAGCCGCAGCAAAAGCAGCATCCACGTGCTGATTCACGACGGCAGCGGAGACGGCAGTGACGCGTTTCCCCCCGCTGGCCAGGTCAGCATCGCGGTCGGCGTGCGCCCCAGCAGCGTCGCTATCGGTGACCTGTCTGGCGATGGCCTGCCCGATCTGGCAGTCAGCAACCCCGGCGACGGCACGGTCAGCCTGTTGATGCAGGAAGCGGCACTGCCTGGCCAGCCCTTTGTCGTCGCCAAGCACAGCCGTGTCTACGCCAACTTAGAGCCCGACTCGCTGACTCTGCTTTACGCCAACCGCGACGCGCTGCTGGATCTGGCGGTCGCCAATCGCCTGAGCAGCGATGTCAGCGTGTTTATCAACAGCGGTCTGGGCACCTTTGATCGCATGGGCCAGCGCGACTACGACGTCGGACGCCAGCCCTCAAGCCTGGTCGCCGCTGACTTCACCGGCGATGGACAGGTCGATCTGCTGTGCGGTGATGGCAGCCCGCAGACCTTCAGCCTGCTTGCGCACAGCGGCGATCGCGACTTTGTGCTGCAGCCCGTGCAAAGTCCGACGGGGTCGCGTCCACTGCAGATCGCCGTCGCCGATGTCGAGCCGCGCGACCTGATCCCAGTTGTGCAGCGACACCCGCGACACCGTCGTGCCCGACACCTCGACCGGCTCGAGGATCGCCACCGGCGTCATCGCGCCGGTGCGGCCGACGTTGAGCTCGAGTTGCTTGACCCGCGTCGTCACCTGGCGCGCCGG
>JAYRFD010000817.1:0-5774 GCA_041908565.1 Polyangia bacterium
AGATGAGGATGCTCTCGGCTTCAAGCTGCTGCAGGTGCGAAAGCGACATGGCGTGGGTCCCGCCGTCCCGCGGGAGCCGCACTATCCAACAGCCCACGCTGGCGATCCACCCCCTTTTGCGCCGGTCCATCGCGCACGCACGCAGCGCGCGGGGCAGGCCCCGCCTCGACGAGATCCGACGCTATTTTTGCGCCGGAGCGCCGGTCGCTGGCGCGGGCGACACCGCGGTCTGCGGCGCCGTCCCATCCAAGCTTGGGGTGGTCGGTGGCGAGCACTCGCGCTTTTCGTACACGTGCGCCTGCGGATGGCTGGGCACGGTGGCCAAGACGCGCTGGATCTCGGCCAAGAATTCGCTGCAGTGACCGGCCAAGCGAAGCTGTTCGGCTTGCGCCAAGTGCGCGGTCGCGTACTGCTCGACCGCCGTTTCGTAATACGACTGCGATAGCGATCGATAGACCGAGTCTTGCGCGATCATCGCGTGCAGTCGGATCACGTCGTCGGCATCGGGGCGATTGGCGGCCGCCACCAAGCGCTCGTACAGCTCTTGCATCGGCAGCTCTTTTTCGGCCTTCTGCGACAGCGTCATCAAGCTGGCGACGTGTTCGGGCAACAGCGTCGCACCGTATTCCTGTCGCAGATCCTGCACGCCGCCGATCACGCTGTTCCACTGACGGGCATCACGCAGCGCTTGCAGGTTGCGCAGTCGAGCAACCACCGCTTCGTCCTGCGGCACCTTGTACACCGACGCAGGAAGCCAGTCCGCCAGCATGCGCTGCAGCGGCAGCGAGTGGCGTACGGCGTAAAACGCGATGGCCGAAACCACCATGATGCCGATGAACAGCGATCCACTCAGCGCGCGCTTCAGCGGCGATCGGGGTGGCGTCAGATCGGCCTCGCTGCCGTCGTCGATCGCCCCCTGACTGGTCACCGATGGCATGCCCGCGGCGGACTGACTGCCCACCGGGGGCGCATGCACCGGCCCCGAATGTTCGGCGGTCACGCTGCCGGGCACCGCCAGCTGCTGGGCCGATGTCTTGCCAGCCGGCAGACCGCGCAGCGACGTCGCAGAGGGCGCCGCCCCCGCCGCGGCCGATCCCGCCGGCACCAAGATCATGCCGGAAGGCGACACCACGGGAACGTAGCCTCCCGACGAAAAAGCGCCGGGCGTCCGCAGCATCATCTCGCATTCTTCTAAGGCCAGCTCCAGCGCGGCGGCATTGGCGAAGCGTTCTTCGGGGCGCTTGCGCAGAAGACGCATGACGACGTCGGAAACCAGCTGCGGCACCGATTCGGGAAGCGGCTTGGGAGGCGTACCCAAGTGCGCAAACAGCACCTCGTGTGGCGTCCCGACAAACGGCGCACTTCCCGTCAGAAGTTCGTAAAACACGACGCCGGCCGCATATAGATCAACGCGACCGTCGATCACCGGATTTTCGGTGACCTGTTCCGGCGCCACGTACTTGGGCGTGCCGACCAGCATGCCCGGTGCGGTCAGGCGCTGATCGACCTTGTTGACCTGCTTGGCCATGCCGAAGTCCAGCACCTTCAGCACCATCTTGCCGCCGGGCTTGTAGCGCAGAAGCTTCATGTTCTGCGGCTTGATGTCGCGGTGTACGACACCCAGGCGATGCGCCTCTTCCAAGCCCGATGCCAGCTGCCGCATCAGCTGCACGGCGCGCAGCGGATCGATGGTGCCTTCGCTCTTTAGGGCCTCGGACAGATCGACGCCGTCGACCAGCTCCATGACCAAGAAGGGCTGCCCCTCTTCGACGCCGAAGTCGAAGACCTGCGTGATGACGGGGTGGTTCAGCTGGCTCCATACGCGGGCTTCGCGATTGAAGCGCTCGACGGCATCCGGCGTGTCGAAGGTCTCTTTGCGCATCATCTTGATGGCCACGGCCTTGCCCATGGCGATGTTGATGCCGCGAAAGACAACGCCCATGGCGCCCTCGCCCAAGATGCCGTCAAGGCGATAGTGCGCCTTCAGAGTCCGTCCCATCATGGACTGGGCCCAGAGCGTCGTCGGATTCGACATGTCGTTGTTTCCAGCTCAAGCGTAGTGCGAAACGCGTCAGCTTCTCAAGCGCTGTCGATGGAGAGTGCGCGTGGTGGGCGACCTGCCCTGGCTGTGCTCGCGGCGCAAGGTCTGCGGCATCTCAGCAGGTGGCGCCTTTTTCACACGGGCCGCGCCGATGCCTGCAGGATGTAGACGCCCACGCCGCTTGAAACGCAGAATGGGAAGGTCCATGAACGGTCTTCTGCTCGTCAACGTCGGGACTCCCGATGAACCAACCCCCCCCGCCGTCCGTCGTTACCTTCGCGAGTTCCTCGGCGATGGCAGAGTTATCGACATCCACCCCGTTTGGCGCACGCTGCTTTTAAACCTGATCATCTTGCCGCTGCGTCCCCGTCGCAGCGCGGCGGCGTATCAGAAGATCTGGACAGCGGCGGGATCGCCCTTGCTGGTCCATTCGCGCGCGCTGGCCGAAGCCGTACAAAACAAGCTGGGATCAGGCTGGCTGGTTCGCCTGGGCATGCGCTATGGGAATCCGTCTCTGCCGTCGGCAATCGCCGATCTTATGGCCGCAGGTTGTCAGCGCTTGGTCGTGCTGCCGCTGTACCCGCAGCAGGCATCCAGCAGCACCGGTGCCGCGGTCGATGGCGTTCTGTCGACGCTGCGAAGTCGGCAAAGCCACCCGCCGCTGTGCATCTTGCCGGCCTTCTTCGACGACCCGGGCTTTCTGTCGGTCTGGGTGGCGCATGGCCGTCCCTTCCTGGATGCCGAGCACCCCGATCACGTGCTGTTTAGCTTCCACGGCCTGCCCGAACGCCAGATCCGCCGCGCCGATCACGAGCGCTGTCAGGATCAACCCGGGGCTCAGCCGCACTGCCTGCGCGACGACAGTTGCTGCGACGCGCTTCGCCCCGAAAACCGCGACTGCTATCGCGCGCAGAGCTTCGCCACGGCCCGCCTGCTGGCCGAGCGCCTGTCGCTGCCGACCGAACGGTACAGCGTCTGCTTTCAGTCTCGCCTGGGCCGCACGCCGTGGATTCGTCCGTACACCGATCAAGTGCTGTCGACCTTGCTCTCGGCGGGTAAGCGACGCATCGTCGTCTTTTGCCCCGCTTTCGTCGCCGACTGCCTGGAAACGCTGGAAGAGATCGCGGTCCGGGCCCGCGAGGACTTTCTGGCCAAAGGCGGCGAATCGCTGACGCTGGTGCCGGCCCTGAACGCCGATCCGGCCTGGGCCGATGCTGTCGTCGCCTTGGTGCAGCGCCAAGTCGCGCGCTTTGCGAACGCCTCCCCGTCGGTGGCGTAGCTTCCTGCGGGCCGTCGCAGGCTGCGGCTACAGGCGCAGGCCAAGCCCCAGGGCCAGGCTCATGCTGGACTGCGGCAGACGAGAAGTGGGCGGTGTACCCGCCGAGCCATCGACGCCAAAGCGCATCCAAAGCCCCAGGGCCCGCGGCAGCGCATTGCGCGGCAAGATGTCGATGCCCAAGCGCAGGAAGCCACCGACCAAGATCGCCGACAGATCGGCGGACTCGGCCTCGCCGCAGCAGCGCCACAGGCGACCGGCGCTGGCCCCGACGCCAACACGAACCCAGTCGGTCAAACGAAGCTGGGCCATGGCGTGACCGGTGGCATCGATATACAGACCGGACAGGCTCTCGTCGCGCCCGACGTGCGACAGGAACAGAGCGCGCCCGCCCAGCAGGAAGCCCAGGCCGCTTTCAAACTCCAAGCCGATGTTGATCTCGCCACCGCCGGCCGCCAGGTGAAAGCCGGGGTTGCGATCGTCGGTCCAGGCGGCCCGCCACGTGCCGACGGCCGATAGGTCAAACGCCAGGTGATCGCCCAGGTAGCGCGCGGCGCTGGACGCCACGCCCGCGGCATCGACCTTGGACGGGGTCCAAAGCGCCAGACAGACCGTGACGGCCGCCAGCGCTCGCAGCACCGAAGTTCGACGAAGCAAGGCCCGATTCCTGCGTTACTTTGGCGGTGCTGCCGTCGGGCTAGCCGACGGAGCAGGCGGTGAAGGAGCGCTCTGCACGCTCATGCCCTCGTCGGTTGCGGCAGCAGGCTGGCCGGCCTTGGCATCGGGGCTGGGACCACTGCAGCGTCCGGCTTCAGGCGGGAAGCGCGGATCGAACTTGTAGACGTTCAGCACCAGCTGCAGGTTGAACTCTCCGACGGCTTGTTCGGGCTCGCGATCCGTCCAGAAGCGCAGGCCCTGCACCTTGGTCGATCCGCAGGGATCAAACTTGCCGTCGCGCTGCTTGGCCAAAAGCTCGAAATAGTCGGCCGCCAGGTTCTTGGTGCAGGCCTGTTCTCCGTCGGCGCAGCGGAATCCGAAGGTGCGGTACCAGCGCTTCCAGCGCGGGCTGTATTCGCTGATGCGCAGCCGAGGTTCAGCCCCCAGCGTCGGATTGGCGGCGGTCACGTGATAGCGAACGCGAAACGTACCGACTGGCAGGTCGACGTATACGCACGCAGCCTCGGGCAGTGGGCCGGTCTTGACGAAGGTGCCGACGCCTTCGATCGAGATGCGCATGGTGTCGTTGCCACGCCCGGTGCGGAACTCATAGCGCTTGTGTCCCTCGGGCGGCAGGCTGGTTTCCAGGTCGCTTTCGGGCGCGGTGCCGCGGCCATACAGGTCGACTTCGCGGCAGGCGCAGATGCCGCCTTTGCAGCGCGCCCCGACCCCTGGCAGCGTCGGAATGTCCTCGCGAACATCTGAGGTATCCAGGGCAGCCGCCGGCAGCTTGCCACTGCCCCCGTGCGCGCCACCACGCTGTTCCGCACTCGGTCCACTGCAGGCGACCAGGCCAAGCGCCATCATCCAGGTCAGCGAGGCAGCCGCCCCCGCGATCGTCCGACTTCCGACGCCCGCACGTCGCCAAGATCCCGTCTGCATTGGGCTAGCCTAACACAGTTACCCCGCTGAATTGCCCTGGGGCCTTACAGCGACTTCGGCAACATTTGATGGGCCTGAAACCAGGCAATGGCGTCGGCAATCGCCGGCTCAAGCGGGCTGATGCGATAGCCTAATTCGCGCTCGGCTTTGGCCGATGTGAACTTGTAGCCGTCCAGATAAGCGTAGCGAATAGTGACGCTGTTGATGTCCGCCTCGCGCCCGGTCAGCGCTTGCCGCAGATCGCCGATCCAGCCGACGGGCAAGGCCAGCGGCCGCGGGATGGTCAGGGCCAGCGGCCGCGTGCCCGCCACCTTCGAGATCAGCGCCCACAGATCGCGATACGGCAGGTTGTGCCCGCCCAGGATGTAGCGCTCTCCGCGACGGCCGCGATCGTAGGCCGCGATCATGCCGCGCGCCACATCGCGCACGTCGACGAAGCAGTTGCCACCGCTCGGTGCTCCCGGTGCGGCGCGTCGAATCACCTGGATGATCATGCGGCCCGAGCTAGGTCGCGCGTCGTAAGGCCCCAGCAGGTAGCCGGGGTTCACGATCACCGCATCCAGTCCGCGACCGACTTCGGCCAGCACGACCTCTTCCGCTTGGCGCTTGGTGATCGAATACGCTTCGTCGACGTCGAATTCGGGGAAGTTCCAGGGCTTGGTCTCGTCGACGGGCTGGCCATCGGTCGACACTGCGCAGGTGACCACTGAAGAACAGTGCACCAAGCGAGGCACCTTGCCGCCGTCGGCAGCCGCCCGCACCGCCGCGATGACGTTGCGTGTGCCATCGACATTGGTGCGTGTGATGTCGGGCGTTGGGCGGCGGCGATAGCTGATGGCGGCCGCGCAGTGAAAGACG
>JAYRFD010000818.1:0-1813 GCA_041908565.1 Polyangia bacterium
ATCCTCCGACGAAGAATCCCGAGCGGTATCGACAGTGGTTCCGCTACACGATGGCCAAGCATGTGCTGCCCGAGCTTGGAATGCTGCCGGCTGCCGTCGTGAAGCCGGGCCAGGTCGAAGCCTTTCGGGATCGCAAGCTGGCCGCAGGATACAAGCCGGCGACTGTGAACGCGATGCTGAAGGCGATTTCTGTGCTGTACATCTGGGCACGGAAGCAGGGCATCCTCGACGGCGCGAACCCCACGAGTGGCCTGCGCAAATCACAGCCCGCCGGCCTGATGGACTATCTGGGCAGCGACGAAGTCAACAAGTTGCTGACGCACACGCGCGAGCACGCCGCAACGGTGTTTCCGATGATCGCGGCCGCGATCTATACCGGCATGCGCAAGGGCGAGCTATTCGGTCTGCGCTGGATCGACGTGCTGTTCGACCGCAGCCTGATTCACGTTGCCCACAGCTACGGCAAGACACCCAAGTCCGGCAAGTGGCGTCCCGTGCCCCTGCATCCGGCGCTCGCGCCGATCCTGCGCGACTGGCAAGCGCAGTGCCCGCCCGGGGCGCTCGTCTTCCCTGTTGTGCCCGAGCGCGGCCAGCAGCTTCGCATGGGCACCCCCGACGACATGATGGGCCTGGAAGACCTGCTGCGCGACGCTGGCTGCCACGTACCCGTGCGCCCCTGGCACGCCATGCGCCACACCTTCGCCAGCCACTACGTCATGTCCGGCGGCAACCTGCTCGCGCTTCAGAAGATCCTCGGCCACAGCAAGTTCGAGATGACGGCCATCTACAGCCACCTTGCGCCCGACTACATGGCGGGGGAGATGGCGCGGCTAACGTTTGGGCCAGCGTCGACCCCAGCGACGAGCGTGCGACGCATTCGCGCGGCATAGCCCCAGCGCTGGGTCGCGTCAGTTCGCCGTTGCGAAGACTTCGCGTGCTGTCGTCGCAGAGACCGCGCGCCGAATCCACTGATCTAACAGTCGGTCATCGGTGCAACTCAGGATCTGAGTGCGCAACTTCGTCGAGACAGGGATTGCCCTCGCTTCCAGCACTGCCAGCAGACTTGTCGCCTTGCCTTCAGCATTGCCTTCCAGACGGGCACGCGCGCGAATCCTGGCATCAGCCTTCTGGCGTTCCGTCTCCATCCACTCTTCAAAGCCTTGCCGTGTGACCGCCATGAATACGGGCTCCTTGCTCAGTCGTTCCGCAGCCTTGCGATTCTCTTTAACCACATAACGTATCCACCCCAGCAGGGCAAGCAGCACGCGCCGGTCTGGATCGTCGGGCGACATGGCTGCAATTTCTTCCAGCGCGTCCATGCGTGTGCGGCCTGCGCCGAGCAGGCGCAGTGGCAGAGTCTCGCGCGTCCGTGCCAGCTCGTTGAGAGCGACGATGTAGACCTTGTAGCCCGGTGCAGCGGCCTGATAGAAGCCCACCGGCCAGCTATCGCCCAGGTGGAAGCCCAGCGATCGGATCGCTGGCTTTGGTTGCGTCGGCGACAAGATCCACTGCACCGGCATCGTGGGGCGGGCCGTGTTTTTTTTGGCCCCTTTGCGTCGCTTCTGCACAAGCTGTTCGTCGAGCACACTGATCTGTTTGCGCTGGCTCAGCAGCACTAGAGTCTCGGACAGCGGCGACGAGAACAGCTCGAACATGCAGACCTGTTGCGTCATCCGGCGAATCAGTCGCAGACAGGCGGGGCCTTTTTTCCGACGCGCTCGCTTTGCTGGATCGGGCGTGAAGACGAGGTCGATGCGCTGCGAGTCTTTCGGCGCGACGACCTTCTCTTTCTCGACGGTCCCCTCGTCTTCCA
>JAYRFD010000819.1:0-1681 GCA_041908565.1 Polyangia bacterium
GCTTTCAGCGACGGGAATTAGCGACTCTTGCCCGCCTTGCAGATCGCGCAGGCGCCACGCCAGATCGCGGCGCTCGCAGGCTCGGCGCAGGGTGTGGATCACGCGCGCCTGCTCTAGCGGCTTCGCCAAATAGTCGTATGCACCGCGCTGCATCGCAGACACGGCTGTCTCAATTTCGGACTGACCTGAGACCACGATGACAGGCAGATCTGGATCCGCAGTGTGCAGGTGTGCGAGCACCTCGATGCCCGGAATATCGTCCAGGCCCAGATCCAAACACACCGCCAACAGATCATCGGTCCGGCGCTGCCGAATCGACCCGCCGTGTGCGTGCTCTTCGACTTCGTAGCCGGCCTGCCGCAGCCACAGCGACAAGAATGTGCGGATGACGGGATCGTCGTCCACCACGGCGACGACTCCGACTCGCGACCCCATAGCGTCAGTGTATCCCAATCTGGCCCCGCGCTTTGGAGTCGTGCTGGATGTCGCGGCTTCTGCGTTGGGAGCGAAGCGGAACAGCGCTTGCTTTGAATGCAGGCAAGGCGTGCAGGTCCGTAGCGGGCTGCGGGATCGCGACACGCCACACTTGAAGTTTGATTCACCGGAGGACGTGTCATGGAGATCTCGGCTGTCGTCAACCGTCAGCGCGTTTCGTCAAAGGTGGCAGCTGCATCAGAGGAGCTGGCCCTGGTCATCGTGTGGTCGGCGGACCAGCCGCACCGCGTCGGTGAAGTGGCGCTCTTGCCGACCGAACACCCTCGCTATTTCTTGGGCAATCCGCTGTCGGACAACAGCCCGGATGCTCAGCGAAAAGATCGAGGCCAGAGTCTGCTGTTCATCCGTCAGCGTCCCGCCGGGGTGCGCGATCGTGACACACTGGAGCTGAGCTTGGCCGCCCTGCAGCAGCCGATGTTCCCAGAGCGCCAGCTTGAGCTACGGCCGCTGAAGCACGCCGTGTTCGTGAAGAACCTTGGCGGCCAGCCCGCCTTCGTAAATGGCATCCGCTTGATCGAAGCGCCGGTGGTTCCTGGCGACACGATCTATCTTCAGGACCGACTGGTCCTGTACTGCACCAAGCGACCGACGCGTATGCCACCGCTTTCGCACTATGGGGCCGATGCGGCGCCGTTCTTTGGACTGCCGGATGACTATGGCTTCGTCGGTGAAAGCCCGGCGGTGTGGGCTGCGCGCGATCGCATGGCCAGTGGCGGGCCGGCTTCCGATGAACCTTCGCTTTCGTCGCGGATGGAGGACCTGCCTCTGCTCATCAACCACATGCTGCGTCGCTGCGCGCAGCGCGATGAGTTCGATCTAAGTCGCTACTTTTCCGACGGCCTGCCGCGCATCCATCCGCAGCTGATCGTGCAGCTTCTGCAGCGACGCGATCTGCTGCAGCTTGCCGACCTGCCCATGGTGCTGATGCGCGCTCTAGCCAACAGCAACGGAGACGTCATCGGTCCGCTGCCTGACACGACCGCTGCGGCAGCGGCATCTATGCATGTGTAGTCGCCATACCGTCGCCGCCCGGCGCCTTTCTCAACCTGAGACACGTGAGAATCCCGTTTTTCAATTTGCGAATGCTAAGCGATTCCCAGACCGCAAGGGGGATCGGT
The DNA here is from genome assembly GCA_041908565.1 of Polyangia bacterium. GTDB lineage: Bacteria > Myxococcota_A > Polyangia > Palsa-1104 > JAEUJZ01 > JAEUJZ01. The sequence goes on from JAYRFD010000819.1 coordinate 1,614, forward strand.
ATGCGCGAAGTGCGATATGCAATGCCGCGGACTGTGCAGCTTGTCTGGGCCCGCTTTGGATCATCCCC
>JAYRFD010000820.1:0-2037 GCA_041908565.1 Polyangia bacterium
CGGGCGCGGCGGCATGCGACGGGTAGTGATGAGTGGCGCGGTGCTGCTGTGGCTTTGGGGCGCGGGTGCTCCGTCGGTCCATGCCAGCGATCTGTATGGCAACGGCAGCGACCTGGAAGCGGAACTGCGCCGCATGCTGGAGTCCAACGAGCTTGAGAAGCGCCGTGCCGCCGTCGATCGCCTGGCCGGTCTTGAGATGCGGATCGCCGCGCCGTATCTGATGGAAAAGCTGCGCGATGGCGAGCCCGGAGTGCGAGCCCGCGCCGCCCGCGCTCTTGGACCCGGGGCCGTGCTGGATGCCGCGCCGCTGCTTCTTTCCTGCGTCAGCGATGTCGAAGTCACGGTGCGCGCTGCGTGCGTCGAAGCATTTGGTCAGTACGGTGCCCTGCCGCCCGAGCTGCAAAAGCGTGCGGCGACCACGCTGGCCCGCGTGATGACCGATGCGCAGTACGAAGTCCGCTTGGAAGTGCTGCGCGCCCTGGAACGCCTGGTGCGCACCGAAGCGCTGTCCATCGACGAACAGCTGCATCTTCTGGGCCCGGCTCTTCTGCGCAGCGAAGACGAGCACGTCGTTGTGCGAAGGGCTGCCTGTTCGCTGCTCGGTCACTTGGCCACGTCTTCGAAAGATGCGCGTAAGCGCATTGCCGTGGCGCTGCTGGGTCGCCTGTCCGATCCCGCACGCGATGTTCGCTTGGAAGCGATCAGCAGCCTGACCCGGCTGGGCGATCCCTCGGCGGCGGCCGCTGCGCTGCGCTTGCTCTCGGATCCTGCCGACGACGTGCGGCGCCAGGCGGTGCTGTACTTGGGGCAGGCTGGATACGTTGCGGCCCTGCCGATTCTAAGCGACCTGCTTCTGCACGCGCCCGAGCCACTGCGGCAGAGCGCCGCACAGTCCCTGGCGACGCTGCTGCGCGGCCTGCCTGCCCGCACGACCCAGCCCGGTGCCGATTCGCCGGCGGTGAAGGCTGCGCTTTCCGCCCTGGTGGATGGCCTGGAACGGGAAGAGATTCGCCCAGCGTCTCGCATGGCGCTGTTGCGCTTGCGCGATCGGGCGTTGCCCGTTTTGCTGCATCAGCTGCAGGTGCCCGGCGCGTCTGCGGCGCGGGTCCGAGCCGTCGTCGATCTGGTCCGTGACCTGGTACGCGATCCAGTACGCGAGCCGTCGCGTGATCTGGCACGTGATCTGGGCACTGATCCCTTGCTGGCCCCGCGTGACGCCGCCCCAGCCGATCCTGCCCTGCGTCCCGAGGCCAAAGCGCCGATCGCCGCCGCCCTGGTGACCGAGCTGGGGCGTTCGCGCATCGCTCGCGATCGTGTGGTCGGCGCCCTGGCCGCGCTTGACGATCCCGCTCAGCTGCCGCTTTATCTGTCGCTGACCGCCGATGCCGATGCCGCCGTGCAGGCCCAGGCGCTGCGCGCGCTCGCTCGCTTGCCGCAGCTCGACGATCGCTGCACCGACGCGCTGGTGACGCTAAGCCGGGGGGCCGATGCCGGTCTGCGTGCGCAAGCCGCTCCGCTTTTGGGGCGGGTGCTGTCGCCGGCTTCGCTTGCCCGCCTGCGCGATCTGCTGCGCGATCCCAGCACCGAAGTTCGGGCCGCCGCGGTGCAGGGGCTGACGCAGGCTGCGCGGACCGCAGCCACGACCGGTCGGCCTGGCGCCTTGGGCAGCAGCGAGGTTGCTTCGTTGACCGCGCTTATCACCGTATCCGCCGACAACTCGGTCGAGGCACGCCTGCATCGCGCTGCGGCACAGACCTTGGGTCAGCTGGCCGCCACGTCGCCGGCACTCCGCGCGCAGGTGGTGAATTCCATCGTCGCGGCGCTGCGTGGACTGCGACCTTCGCCGGCCGCGCAAGATCTGGTGACCGCCTTGGGTGCAGCCTTGCGCGGCGTCACCGGATCGCCCAGCCCGCCTCCCGATCTGGCCATCGCGCGCAGCTTGCTTCTGGATCTGGCGACCGCTGGCGGCGATGCCGACAGCGATTCCGCGCTGGTAGCTGTCGATGCCCTGGATGCGCTGGCGGCACTTGGCGATCC
>JAYRFD010000821.1:0-4663 GCA_041908565.1 Polyangia bacterium
AGCTATGGCAGATGATGTCGCTGCGCGCGGGCGGCACAATCGTGAACCTGATGGCGAGCTGGGACGCCCAGATGCAGCGTCTGCTATTGCCCAAGCGCCGTCCGCGAAGCTACCCCCGCGCCGTCAAAATCAAGATGAGCAGCTACGACCGAAAACGCCCCATTTCAGACGGGAAGAGGGCTTAAGTGACTGGCATTGGACCTAACAGCGCGCTGCAAAAGTCACTGCGGGGCAGCGTCTAGCTTCTGGGTTGCGTTGTCGGTCCTCACGGCCCCGAGGCCGCTGCGGTCCTCCGCCTTGCGCTTTGGCCTCCTCGCTGACTTTTTCAACGCGCTGCTAACCCATCGTCCCATCTCAGGGGCGGTCGCGTTCGGGATCTTGGCGATCCCTAGAACCTCTCAGAACGCCTGTTGCACCCCATCACACATCAGGTGCTTGCAGGGCACTTGGCCAAAGCGGAGCATTCTTTTTCCCGTACATCCTGAGGTCGCGCAGCCTGCCATCAAGCCCCAGGGCAAAAGGCGACGGTATTTCCGCCGAGCCGACATCGAAGGCTATCTGGCGCGGGTTGCCTGCCGCTTGGCCGTCGCCGCGCCGGCTAGCACCGCACCGCGAACCGCCACCTGCCTGGGCGGACGGCGAATGTGCAGCTTGCCGTCGATGGGTTTCGCATTCAGCCGCACGTTCAGCGGTCCATCCGCGTTCACAAAAGCCTTGCCGACCGACAGCCAGTACGGTGCGCGGCCGGGGTGACGGACGATGACGTAGACCGCCAGCCAGCGATGGGAATCGCTCGCATCATCTGGAATCGAGCGGGGGGGGGCGATGGGTGAACCGATGTGGCGCTCACGGTCGGGATCTTTGCGTCATCCGCTGCAGACGTGGGTGGATTCATGGGCGGTTTCCTGGGGCGGTGCAGCGATGGGGGAAAGCGCTTGAAGATTGGAAAACGATCCGACCGTTCCACATGAAGCGACTCTTCAGCGTGTCATCCGCGTGATCGAATCGACCGATTTGCCGAGGGGAAGTAGGCACCACAGCGCTGGATGGAGCCGCTGGGCAGTCGCCGCAGCTCGTGCGGGTCGACACTCGCTCGACAGCGATTCGTCGACGACCTCTGCGCGCCAGTGCGGCTCGATCGCGGGCGCAGCCGGGATGCGCGCACCGATCGCGAGCCGGCTTTGATACCCTGTTGCGATGCATTCTCTTCGGTTGTGGGTACGCGCTGCGTTGGCTACTGCGATGGCCTCCAGCGCATCTTGTGGTCGACTTGCAGCGACGCGCAGGGCGCAGGGGGTCTCGCTCGCACTCGCCGGGCTTGCGCTGTTTTCGACCGGTTCAGCAGTGGCGCAGTCGGCGTCCGCTAGCTTGGATCGTGCCGCCATCGATCGGGCCCTGGCCCCGGCGCAGTCCGAGCTAAACGCGGCGTGCGGTCGAGCGCTGCCGCTGCGCATCGACACCGCGAGCTTCGTTTCACACCCTCCCAAGCCGTCTGAGCGCGACGCAGCCGCCGGCATCACGGTATCGCTTAGTGAAGAACGCCTGGCTGCACTCGGCACCGCGTTTTCAGGACACATGGGAGCGCTGTGTCGCAAGGATGCGGCGCTAGCCGGCAAGGTGCGGTCCTTGATTGTGCGCAGCTACGAGCAGGTCGCGGCCGGCAAGCAAGACAGCGCCAACATCTACGTCGACCGCGAGAGCGTAGGCAGTCGCTTCATCTTCTCGGGCAAGGCGGGACTGCGTCGGGGCTACACCGTCTATCACTTTGAAGACGGCGTCTTGAGCGCGTACTGCGACTATGGCGAGAGCTGCACCGAGACCGATCTGCGCGGGGTGCCCGGCCTTGGCACCGGCACCGGCACCGCGATTAACAGCGACGAAGGCGGGCGCGGCGGCGAAAAGACCGGCGGCGGCTGTGTCGCGGTGGATGGCGAACAGATCTGCGCCACCGGCTCGCTGGGCTTCGCCGCCGCGGTAGAGTCCGGGGACTGCAGCAAAGCCAAGTCCACGCGCATCGCTGTGGCGTGTCGGCAGCGCCTGCAGGCCGTAAAGTCCTTCCCGGCTAGCGGCTGCGCGATCGCGGACGCCCACGAAAAGGTGGTGCAGCAAGGCAGCGCATTTGGGGGGCACACGCCGAATGCGTTCTTCGTCGCCCTGCTCAAGCGGCTGCAGGCATGCAAGGATGCGGCACAGCTTCGCCGTGTGCTCGATGCGCGCTGGCAGCCCGACTTCCGCACGCTGCGCATCGGTGGGGCCGGCTATGAAGACGAGACCGCGCTGCATGCGAAGATCCGCGGCTCAGTGGTCGCGGCGTGCAGCGCGCTGCGGCCAGCCATCGACGATGCCCAGCTGACCGGCTTGCTGTATCACTGCGCAGCAGCGGCCGATGGCTCGCTGGCGTCGTACCCGTGGTCAACCCGCCAAGCCGACGAGGCCCGCTTGCGCGCCGCCCGGGCTGGCCGGATCGAGCAAGAGCGCCGTGGCGATGCCGCGATGCGCGCCGACTTTGAGCGCCGCCGCGATCTGCCGATGGCCCAGACGTACTGTCGGGGCACCGGTCGCAAGCAGGCCGCGTGCATCATGGCCTGCCGCAAGAACTTCACCTGCAGATAGCCACGACACGCGCCGCGCCGCCAGGGGCTTGCCGAGCTCTGAGCGTCGGGGGCGCGCAGGTCGTAGCGATTCGACGAACCCGCCACACGTAAAAGGGGAGCTGGGCAAGCGCCGCAAACGCTGGCGCGCCTTATCGCCGCGGCGAGAGCAGCGTTCAGCTGTGTGATGACTGCGCTAGGAATGCCGCAAGGATGTCTTTCAGTTTCCCGAGAGCCACAAACTTTATATCGAATTGTTCCTCGTTAAAATTTATTAAAAATCAATGCTATTTATTTGATAATGAGTCCATGACACACAAGGATCTCACCGACAGATCGCGCTTCCGGTGGCTCGTCAATACCTATTGGTACGTGCAGACTCCGGATCTACCCGCCTTGCGGTTTGACGTCGACAAGGGGCAGCTCGACTGGCTTGTCGATCAGACGGTCTGGCACATCCAGGGGTACGGCAACGGCTATTTCTGGGGGGTCACGGCAGCGCTTCTTTATGAGGCGGGCAGCGAGATTCCCACGCATGGGCTTCGCGCCCGACGTCGCCATGCAACGATGCTCGGCACCGTCACGCCGGACGGACGAGTCCACATCACATTTATCCAGGGTTCATCCGCGGAGGACGCGGTCACCGGGACCGGGACCCTGACGGAGTATCAGGGAGCACCGAGCTTCCAGATGCAAATGTCCACGGGCAACGACAGCCGGGTCTTGCACTGGGCCTATATGCTTCCGGTCCAAGTGGGCGAGCCAGCCTGGGACTCGCTGCCTGGCGTCAACATGTCCGTCCCCGAGTTCCTCCAGGATGCCACGCCGATCAAGCCGCCGCGCTGATGGGGTCCAGCAAGCCCGCGGGACGACTGTTTTGCACTGCGCAACGCACCTGCTACCGGCGATCAGAATGGGGTCGTTCGCCACCCGTCCCCCCATTTCGCCGGCCTGGCCGCTCGCACAGCGAGGAAGCATGGCGGTCCTGCGAATCGGGTGGGTGATGGGTGAGAAGTGGCGGAGCGTTTCCGGTATCTCGTCAAGTCGATGAGAGGCGCGCGCCTGAACACCGCCAAGAAGGATTGGCACGGCATGGCTGGCAACCGACACCTGGCTTTGCGTCGGCTGAACGATTCGCTCGGCGCAGGATCCCGACGCCCGGAGATATCGCCCGAACCTCGTCAGTCGGCAGAGGGCGGCTCGGATCAGCCGATGGGTGGCTGCAGGCAGTTCGTCAGATCGAACAGCATGAACATGAGAGCCTTCTCTTGCGATGACAGGTCCGTGGCCGTGCAGCCGTTGGGGAAGGGGGGGGGCTACGGGATGAGATGTCGCCACAAGTACTGCGGCACATTCTGGTAGCGGACCCAGATCTGGGTCCGCGCCGCGCTGGTGGTCCCTACCGTCCGACGGGCGCCACCCACCGCCAGATCTCCGCGCGGCGGTGGATTGCCCATGCCCCAGACCGAAGGCAAAAGCAGCCAGTCCGCTAGTGTCCCGTCCCTGAAGTTCGTAGACAAAAGCGTTCGATGCTTTCGAGGATTTGGTCGGCGGTTTTGGTCCAGATGAATGGCTTGGTGCTGTGGTTGTACTCGTCGATGTAGTGGCGCAGCGCCGCTTCGAGTTCCTGTACTGAACGATGCGTTCCCCGTCGTATTTGCCGCTGGGTCAGCAGAGCAAAGAACCGTTCGACTTGATTGATCCACGAGGACGAGGTGGGCGTGAAGTGCACGTGGAAGCGGGGCCTCTTCGCCAGCCAGCGACGGATCAGCTGAGTCTTGTGTGTGCCGTAGTTGTCCATCACCAGGTGCACGTCCAGCTCGTCCGGCACGCTGCGCTCGATGGTGTCGAGGAACGCGCGGAACTCCACTGCGCGATGGCGGCGGTGGGTCTCTCCGATCACGTGGCCCGTCTGGATATCGAGCGCGGCAAACAGGCTCGTCGTGCCGTGTCGTCGATAGTCATGCGTGCGCCGCTCGGGCTGGCCGGGTGACATGGGCAAGAGCGGCTGCGTCCGGTCGAGCGCTTGAATCTGAGATTTCTCGTCGACGCATAGCACAAGCGCTCGCTCG
>JAYRFD010000822.1:0-2546 GCA_041908565.1 Polyangia bacterium
AATCCTTCGCTTCGACCTGTTCCGCGTTGCGACGGGCCGCCAGAAGCGCCGCTTCGTTGACCAAGTTCGCCAAGTCCGCACCGACCAGACCTGCCGTCAGCGCCGCCACCTGATGCAGATCCAGATCTTTGGCCAGCACCACCTTGCGCGTGTGCACTTGCAGGATCTCCAAGCGATCTTCCAGCGTTGGTCGGTCGACGACAACGCGGCGGTCGAAGCGACCGGCACGCAGCAAGGCGGGGTCCAGGATCTCGGGTCGGTTGGTGGCGGCCATGATGATCACGGCGCTGCCGCTGTCGAAGCCGTCCATCTCGGTCAGAAGCTGGTTCAGCGTCTGTTCGCGCTCTTCGTGCGCGGCCACCGGACCGGCCACACCGCGAGCCCGCCCGATGGCGTCAAGCTCGTCGATAAATACGATGCACGGCGCTTTGCGCTTGGCCTGTTCAAACAAGTCACGCACACGCGCCGCGCCGACACCGACGAACATCTCGACAAACTCGGATCCCGAGATCGAAAAGAACGGCACCTTCGCCTCGCCAGCCACCGCGCGCGCCAGCAGCGTCTTGCCCGTCCCCGGCGGGCCAACCAGAAGCACACCCTTGGGGATGCGCCCGCCCAGTCGCGTATAGCGATCCGGTGTGCGCAGGAAGTCGATGATCTCTTTCAGTTCGTCTTTGGCTTCGTGCTGCCCAGCGACGTCTTCAAAGGTCACGCCGGTGCCTTCTTCCCCGACGACCAGCGCGCGGTTCTTGCCGAAGTTCATGACGCCGCCGCCCAGCCCCATGCCGCCGCGCCGGAAAAGCCAGGACACGAACAGGTAAAAGACCACGATGGGCAAGAACCAGGAAATCGCCGTCACCAGCCACGACTGCGTCGAGATGGCATCGAACGGGATCTTTTTTTCGCCGAGCTTGCCGACCAGATCCTTTTCCAAGGCCTCCAGACGCCCGGTGCTGTAGACGTCCTTCCCCCCCTCGCCCATGATGCGGTCGACTTCGAAGGTGACCTTTTTGATCTGCCCGCCGTCGACCAGTTCGACGAAGCGCGCATAGGGCACGCGCTGATCCCGCGGCCCGAAGATGCGCGGCAAGGCCAGAAGTGCCAGCAGGATCAGAAGCCCAAGCCACAGCCTGGGCTGTCCATCCGGTCCCGATCCATCGTCGGACCCGGGGCGACGAATCCCCCCCGATCCACCTCGCCCGCGAGACGAGCGATCTTGTCCATTAAAGGCGGCCATGCGAATCCTTTGCGGCGCACTGTATCATCGCAGCGCATGGCGCAGCGCATCGGGCCGCGGGACCCAGCACAAATCGGGGCAGATCCTGTCGCTGCGCATGCACGCACCGACGCATCGAGGTTGGCGCTGTTCGCATCGGTCAGTCGCCTGCACATCGTGGCGATTGCCGCGCTTGGCACCTTCACGTTTGGCTGGCTGTTCACGGGACGTTACCTGCCGCAGCTTGCAGCGATTGCGGCGCTGGACTGGTTCCTGGTCAACCTGCTGAACCGGGTCGTCGATCTGCCGGAAGATCGCGCGAACCAGATCATCGGCACCGACTTTGTCGCGCAGAACCGTCGCTGGCTGGCCCCGCTTAGCTTTGGCGTGCTTTTGGCTTCGCTTGGGCTTTCGCACGCGCTTTCGCCCCAGCTAACGCCGCTGCGTCTGGCCTATCACGCGCTGGGCTTGGCCTATAACTACCCGCTTCTGCCGGGGCGACGGCGCATCAAGCAGCTGTACTTTTTCAAGAACAGCGCATCGGCCACCGGCTTTTTGCTGACGGTGTTCGCCTATCCCCTGTGCTTCGTGCCGGTCGGATCGGCGGCGCAGCAAGCCTCGCCAGCGACCGTCGTTTTGGCGGGCGCCTTCTTCTTCCTTTTTGAGCTCAGCTACGAAGTCATCTACGACCTGCGCGATGCACCGGGCGATGCGCAGGCCGGCGTCCGCACGTATCCCGTGGTGCATGGCCAGCGTGTAGCCGTGCGGATCATCGACGGTCTGCTGCTGTCTTCATCGCTGGTCCTTTCCATCGGCTATGCGCTGGCGTTTGTGCCGTGGCGGCTGTTCATCATGATCTGCGCGCCGGCCATCCAAGTGGTGCTGTACAAGCGCTGGCTCCGTCGCGGCATCACGTCGACCGACTGCGTGCGCCTGACCTGGCTGGGCGCCGGACTTCTGGCCACGTACCACCTGTGGATCGCGCTTGGGCTGCCCGGAGCCCACCTGTGATCGTTTGATCGTTGTCATCGTCATCCTGGAGACCGCACCATGTCGAACACGCACGGCTCTGCCCCATCTTCGTCGGGAACGGCGACCTCGTCCGATCGCGCGACGGGCGACGCCGATCTGGAGTCTTTCGAGTCGAGCCATGTGCACGCCAACGGCCTGCGCTTTCACGTCGTGTCCTGTGGCCCCAAGCACGGCCCGCCGGTGCTGCTGCTGCATGGCTTTCCCGAGTTTTGGTATTCGTGGCGGCATCAGCTTCGCGCATTGGGGCAGGCCGGCTATCGCGCCATCGCGCCCGATCTGCGCGGCTACAACCTCAGCG
>JAYRFD010000823.1:0-5956 GCA_041908565.1 Polyangia bacterium
GGCGTCTCGGCCGAGTGGCTGGCGGTGTACGGTGTCGATGACAAGAACGTGTGGGCGGCGGGCACCAGCGGCCAGATCGTTCGCTGGAACGGCACCGCCTGGAGCAGCGCCATCGTCGGCAACGACCCCAACGTCAACTTCCGCGCTCTGTGGGGTAGCTCTGCAAGCCGCGTCTTCGCCGTCGGTGATGCCGGTGTTGTGTACCGCTGGGACGGCATCGCCTGGAGCGCCACCAAGATCGCGCGCGCCAACCTGCAGGCTGTGACCGGCTTCGCCGCCGACAAGGTGTGGTCGTTCGGAGCCGGCGGCGCGGTGCTGCGCTGGAATCCCTAACCGCGAAAAGCCCCCCGGATCGCTTGCCCCTACGGAGACCTGTGATGATGCGACGCAGTCTGGATCGTCTGCTGCTGTTCTCGACGCTGTCTTTGGCAACCGTGCTTGGCTGCGGTGCTGAGACCGCCACGAAGAAGAACCCCTTTGCTCCCTTGCCCGACTGCGATGGGCCATCGCTGGCCTTCGGCAAGGGCGAGCAGGCAATGGTGATCGCCGACCTGCGCATCGCGGCCGCCGGCCAAGGCTTCGACCTGGACGGGGACGGCCAAGCAGACAACAAGCTGGGCGCTCTGTCGTCGCTGGCCAATGGCGAACTGGAAGACACCTTCAAGCTGCGCCACGAAGTGATCCTGCCGATGGAGTTCGTCGGGCTGAAAGGCACCGCCGACAGCGCTTGCACCAAGTTCGCGCTGTACCTGGGGCAGTTCAACCAGGACCGCGACAGCGACGGGAAAGACACCAGCTGGGAAGCGGGTGACAACGGGGCCGAAGGCGACTGCAACGACCAAGACAAGGACGTGCGCCCCGGTCGATCCGAAGATATGACAAACCGGGTCGACGACGACTGCGATGGCAAAGCTGACAACCCCGGCAAGCGCAAGCCACCCACCGACACCATGGATTTGGACGGCGATGGCGTGACGCTGGCGGAAGGCGACTGCGACGATCGCATGGTGTCGCCGATGGTGCCGACGGGCATGGACATGATGCCGCTTTCCAAGCTGCGCCATCCGGCGGTGCCAGCCAGGGGCATCGCCGCCGCGGCAGAGCGCTGCGATGGCATCGACTACGACTGCGACGGTGTCCCCGACAACGGGCCGGCCTGCGATCCGTTCGGCGATGCCAACGTCAAGCTGCCCATTCAAAAGGTGTCGCTCGACGGTGGCAAGCCGCGCTTGGCGTTCAACAATGGCTCGGTCATGGGCGGCAAGCTGCAGTCTGGACCATCGCTGTTCCGCGTCGCCGTCCCGGTCAGCAAGGACTTCGCGTTAGAGCTTGAGCTTTCCGGCACTCGCATCCAAGGTCAGGTCAAGGAACGGAGCGGTCGGCTGTACCTGGACGACGCGCAGCTTGGCGGCGTGCTGCAGGCCATCAGCCTGGCGCGGCTCGACAAGATCAACCTCAAGGGCTTCTTGACGCCGCCGCAGTCGCTGTTCGATGCGCTGTGGGCGTCTTCGGCGCTGTCGACGATCTTGATGCTGAAGCGCGATGCCGATGACCACGTGCTGCCCGACATGGATGTCGATGGCGACGGACTAGAGACCTTCTGGGCCAGCGATCCAAGCAAGACGCCGGCTTTGGTTGACACCTGCCGGGACGGCGACGGTACGATCATAAAGAATGGCGACGCCAGCCACCCCAATGACGACCCGATGCGGCGCTGCGTGTTCGCCAAGGACAAGGCCGGCAACTACCGCTTTGTCGACGGAATTTCGGCCGCGCTGCGCTTCAAGGCGGTGCCGGCTCGCATCGGTGACCTTGTGGACTCGACGATAGGAAAGTAAGCGACGATGAAAGCCAAGCAACATACGGTTCCTGCTCCGCTGACCGGCAACATCTGGAAGATCACCATCACCGAGACGACCACGGTGACCGAGGGCGACACCATCCTGATCATGGAGTCGATGAAGATGGAGATCCCGGTCGAGGCCGGCCGCGACGGTGTCGTGGTCAAGCTGCTGGTGCAGGAAGGGCAAGCCGTGACCGAAGGCCAGCCCCTTGCTCTCATCGACCTCGCATAGCAGCAGTCCCCCCGATGCCGACCGCCTGATCGGTCAGCTTCTGGACAGTCGGCTGCGCGTGCTGCGCTGCATCGGGCGTGGCGGCATGGGCACCGTCTATGTCGCCGAGCACATCGGCCTGGGCAAGCAGGTGGCCGTCAAGGTGCTGAACGCGACGTACGCCGGGCAAGCCGATGTCATGGCTCGGCTGCACAGCGAAGCGCGCAACGCATCGGCCATCGCCAGCGAGCACATCGTCGACGTCTTTGACATCGGCCTTACCGAAAGCGGCCAGCCCTATGTCGTGATGGAGCTTCTGCACGGCGAGAGCTTGGCCGAGCGCCTGCGTCGCTGCACCGCGCTGAGCGAGCTAGACACGCTGCACATTGGGCGTCAGCTGACCAGCGCCTTGGCGGCCGCTCACCGCAGCGGCATCGTCCATCGCGACATCAAGCCGGAAAACATCTTCCTGTGTCACCGCGACGGGCGCGACTTCGTCAAGCTGCTGGACTTTGGCATCTCGAAAGCCATCGGACCGCTGAGCGATCTGGAACCAGAGACCGGCGATGAAGCGGTCGGGGGCGACGGCGCAGCGGGGTCTGATCGCGCTTCGCCGGCTGCCGATCGAACGACCGATTTGCAGCGCACCGAAGAAAACTCCACGGAACGTCGCGCGTCGTTCCGCGACCGCAGCACGCCTTCGGCCGAGCTATTGCATCGCCTGACGCGCACCGGCGCCATCTTGGGGACTCCCCTTTACATGTCGCCAGAGCAGGCCCGCGGGGAACGTCTGGATTCGCGCTGCGACATCTATTCGCTGGGCGTCGTTCTGTACGAATGCCTGACCGGCAGCGTGCCGTTTCTTTCGACCAGCTACTTCGGAGTCATCGCCAAGATCCTGACCGAACGGCCGGAGCCTCCGTCGGTGCGCATCCCAGATCGGGCGCTGTCGGTGGCGCTGGAACAGATTGTCCTGTGCGCGATGGCCGCCGACCGCAGCGAGCGATACCAGACCATGGACGCGCTGCTTTCCGATCTGGACCGCTACCAGCGTGGCGAGCCGATCCTCGCCTGGACCTCGACGCGGGGCAGTGGTCGATCGGGCGGGCGAACGGGCGCGCGCTCGGGTGGGCAATCAGCGGATCGCTCGGGCGCTTGGACGGATGCCAACGATGACCGGGATTCGTCGACAGGCTGGCGGCGTCTGCTGCAGGTCGTGGGCGGTTCCCGTCGCGATCGCGGACCGCTGCCCATGCTGTTGCCGCTTCTGGCGGGCACGCTGGTCGTGCTGCTGCTGGGCGGCCTGCTGGTGTTTTGGCGGGGACCGCAGACCAGTCCCGCTTCCCCTGCTGGGCCGGATCCGTCGGGCCTTGGAGCCACCGCAGCCCGCGGACCCGCTGGCGCTTTGCCGACCGCATCAGCGCCTCGGTCGGACAGACCTGGCCCAACCCGTTCCGTCGACCCTGCCCATTCGTTCGCGCCATTTCCAGCGTCCGCGTCCGCACCTGCAACGTCGCCCGCCGCCGCCCCGCAGGATTCGACCCCGCCCGATCCGAACAAAGGGAGGGCAGGGGCCACGTCGTCTATGCCTGCCACCGGCGCCGCGCCGGCAGCCTCGTCTGCGAATCAGCTGGTCGCTGCACCGGCAGCCTCGTCTGGCAATCGCCTGGTCGCCGCACCCGCGCCCAGCCAAGCCGCCAGCGTGTCCCCTCGCGCGCCTGGGCGTTCGTCCGGCCCTCCAGCGCCCAGCCTACCGCCGCCGGGCCCGTGGTCTGGTCGTCCGTTGACCCCGCGAGGTCGACCCAGCCCCACCGCTGGTGCGCGAACGGCGACACCCGCGCTGCCCGCGAATCCGCTGCCGACGCCGCTTGGCGATGAACAAGCTCCGAATCCGTTTGTCCCCCACGCCCCATAGCCAAGACCGCCCCGCTTGCTTGCCGCGCGACGGGGACAGCTTGCCTGCATCGACTTTTTGGGTCGGCCAGTCTAGGTAGATCGGGAAATCGATCGACCTGGTGGGTTGCGGGCCCGTGGGCTGGGCTTCCTTCGACCGAGTCTGGGCCGCAAGTTGCGGCGGGCTGGATGTGCCGCCTGCCGGTGGTGTGCCCGTGCGAAGCCAGCGCGCCAAAACGCCAGTCCGCAGCAAATCTTGGAGGGCTGATAATGCGCACTTGACCTCTCCCCGCGCGATTCGATACCGTCATGCCATGATGCAAATGTCCAACGATCGCGCGCGCATCACGGGGATAGCAGCTCTGATGGTCCTGGGGCTGGCTGGCTGCCCCAAGAAGAACGTCGTCGTCTCGCCTCCGCCGCTCCCTGGCGACATGTTGCGGCTGGTGGCCAAGCCGGGTGACAAGGCCGGCGGCAACGTGAAGATCCGCCTTGAGAAGACCGACGTCGGCGGCAAGAAGAAGCCCAAGACCTATGCCTTCCAGCTAGAGGAAGAGCACGTCTTCGAAAAGGTCGATGCCAGCGGCAGCATGCATGTGACCGCCAAGTTCTTCAATGTCGAAGCCCAGGGCGATACGCCCAAGGAAAAGAAGGGCGGCGAAGACCTGGCCCGCGCTCTGTCGGACATGCAGATTGCATACGACGTGACCAACCGCGGCGACGTCACCAACTTCGAAGTGAAGAACGTCCCCGATGGCTATTTGTCCGAAGCTCGCCTGATCGGCGTCTGGGTGTACGGAGCCGAGCGCGGCCCGATGTTTGACGCCGGCCCCATCGAGACGGGCAAGGGCTGGCAGACGCGTGCGCAGATCCCGATTCCCGCGGGTGGATCCAAGAACTGGGAGATCGACTGCAGCTACGCCAAGAAGGAAAAGAACGTCGCGTATCTGACGGTGGCGGGCAAGGTCACGGGCGAAAGCCAGGGCACCCAGCTAACCGGCGAGATCAAAGGCGAGGTTCGCCTGGACATCGGCAAAGGCGGCTTGGTCTATCAAGAGATGGACTCGCAGTCGACGTTCCGCACCGGCGAATCGGGCGGCCAGCAGATCCACATCCACGTCACCTGGGAAGGCCAAGCGCCGGCGGGTGGCGCGGCCGCAGACGCGGCAGGTGGCGAGAGCCAGGGCGTCGCGGTCATGAAGTAGCCTGCCGGTGAATTGGGATCGCGGCACCGCATTTTCGGCTGTGCCCGTCCCCTGCCTGTGACAGAATCACGCCGTGGATGCCCGCCCTCCCCAGCCCTCTGCAACGCCTGTAGTCCTTGCTCACAGCCAAAGCGGTCCAAACAGCAGCGCCGTTGCGGGCGATGGTGACCCGGGTGTGTTGCCTGCGTCGGCGGCGTCGGCTGCATCCACCAGCGGCATGCTGCACGCGGCGAGTACGCTGGCCGCCGCAGATGCCGGTCGAGAGGTCGAGCTGGATGTCGCGGGCATCGCCGAAGTGCGCGAGGCTCGGCTTGAGATCCTGCGCCAGCTTGAGCGCCGCATCATCGGGCAGCAGTCGGTCATCGATCTGCTGCTGGTGGCCTTGTTCGCGCGCGGTCACTGCCTGTTCGTCGGTGTGCCGGGTCTGGCCAAGACCCTTCTGATCTCGACGCTGGCCGAGATCCTGACGCTGCGCTTTTCGCGCATCCAGTTCACGCCCGATCTGATGCCATCGGACATCACGGGCAGCGACATCCTGGAAGAAGACCACACGACGGGGAAGCGCTTCTTCCGCTTCATCCGCGGACCGATCTTCGCCAACATCGTGCTGGCGGACGAGTTCAACCGCACGCCGCCCAAGACTCAGGCTGCGCTTCTGCAGTCGATGCAAGAAGGCCGTGTCACCGCCGGTGGACAGACGCATCCGCTGGAACCGCCATTTCTGGTCTTCGCGACGCAGAACCCCATCGAGCACGAGGGCACATATCCGCTTCCGGAAGCACAGCTAGACCGCTTTATGCTGCA
>JAYRFD010000824.1:0-1669 GCA_041908565.1 Polyangia bacterium
CGATCCTGCGTCTGCTTCCTGAGCCACCCGCGCGCATCGACGGTGGCCAGATCCTGTTTGCTAGCGGGCGCGAAGGCGAGCCATCGCGCGATCTATTGCGCTGCACCCCCCACGATCTGCGCCGAATTCGCGGCGGTCACATCGCCATGATCTTTCAAGAGCCGATGACCGCGCTAAACCCCGTCTACACCATCGGTGATCAAGTCGGCGAGTCGCTGCGTGCGCACCAATCGATCACGCGTCGCGAAGGCCTGGCGCGGGCCGTCGATCTGCTGGATCAGGTCGGTGTGCCCGACGCCGCGCGCCGCGTAAAAGACTATCCGCATCAACTTTCGGGCGGGCAGCGGCAGCGCGTCATGATCGCGATGGCCCTGGCCTGCCATCCAGAGCTTCTGATCGCCGACGAGCCGACCACCGCGCTGGATGTGACGACGCAGGCGCAGATCTTGGATCTGCTGGCGCGCCTGCAGCAGCGGCTGGGCATGTCGATGCTGCTGATCAGTCATGACTTGGGCGTCATCGCCACCGTCTGCCAGCACGTCGCTGTGATGTACGCCGGGCAGATCGTCGAATCGGCGCCGGCGCGTACCTTGTTTCGGAGCCCGCGACATCCGTACACGATTGGCTTGCTGACGGCACTGCCGCGGCTGGGCCAGGTGCGTGAACGGCTGCGCGAGATCCCGGGTCGCGTGCCTCGCCTGGGGGAAGTGCGGCAGGGCTGTCGCTTTGCCGAGCGCTGCCCGCAGGCCCAAGACCGCTGTCGCAGCGAGACTCCCGCGCTGCTGGACGAGCACGATCGCGCTGCAGCAAGCGAGGCCGGCGTGCCCCTGCATATGGTCCGCTGTCACTTTCCCGTCGAGACATCGACCCAGCGCCTGCGGGCCATCGATGCCGAGGTGCCGCGATGAGCGCGCTTGATCCGCCGGCTGTGACTCCCACTGACGCGGCACCGCCGCTGCTGTCGGTGCGCGGCCTAAGCAAGCACTACGTCGTTGGTCGCGAAGGCCTGTTCTTTGGTCCACCCAAGCTGGTGCGTGCCGTCGATGACGTCAGCTTTTCCATGCAGTCGGGCGAAAACCTGGGTCTGGTCGGTGAGTCGGGCTGCGGCAAGTCGACCTTGGGGCGGGCTCTCTTGCGCTTGATCGAACCGACGGCGGGCGAGGTGTTCATCGACGGCGTCGACATCCGGACCCTGCGCAGTCGCGAGCTACGCCGCTTGCGTCGCCACGTGCAGATGGTGTTTCAGGATCCCTTTGGCTCGCTGAATCCGCGCCTGACCGTGCATGAGCTATTGGCCGAGCCGCTGCGCGTGCACGCCTTGGTCGCCCCGCCGGCCCGCGGGCCCAAAGAGGTCGAAGCCGTCGAGCGTCTGCTGGAACATGTTGGGCTGCCTGCCGACAGTCGTCAGCGCTACCCGCATGAGTTTTCCGGCGGTCAGCGGCAGCGCATCGGCATTGCGCGGGCCTTGGCCGTGAAGCCCAAGCTGATCGTCGCCGACGAGCCAGTCAGTGCGCTGGATGTGTCGATTCAGGCGCAGATCGTCAACTTGCTCACCGATCTTCGGGAACGCCACCGCTTGTCGTACCTGTTCGTGGCCCACGATCTGGCGGTGGTGAAGCACATCAGCCACCGGATTCTGGTGATGTACCTGGGTCGAATCGTGGAAGCC
>JAYRFD010000825.1:0-1967 GCA_041908565.1 Polyangia bacterium
CCTGGATCGAATCCGGAACGCGCGCTTGATGAGGCACTTTCTGCAAGCCCGACCGGCGCAACCCCGCTGCTGGTGGTGGATCAGTTCGAGGAGACCTTCACGCAGACCGCATCTGCCCCTGCGCGCGAGACGTTCGTCCGCCGCCTGTGGGAGCTGGCCAAAGCGCCGGCCGGGCTGCGCGTCCTTTTGACGATGCGCGTGGACTTCATCAGTCGCTGCGGCGAGCTTTCTGTGGACAGCACTGGTCAGCGCCTGGATCGCATCGCATACGATGAAGCCCATCGACTGTTCATCTCGCAGCCAGATCCTGCACAGATGCGCGCCGCCATCGTCGAGCCCAGCCGCAAGGTCGGCCTCGATCTGCAGGCTGGCCTGGTGGATCGAATCCTGACCGAAGTGGGTCGTGAACCGGGGGCTCTGCCGCTTCTGCAGCACACGCTGGATGTGCTCTGGCAAAAGAGAAGCGGCAACGTTCTGACACAGGCAGCGTATGACGTACTGGGCGGCGTGGTGGGAGCACTCAAGGGGCGCGCCGAGGCCATCATCGACAAGCTGGCGCAGCGGGGAGCGCTGGAGATTGCCAGGCGTCTTTTGGTCAGCCTAGTGGCAGTGGCGGAGGACACCGCGCTCGACACTCGACTGCGTGTGCCGCTTGCCGACCTGCGCGCTTCGGCTGCAAGCGAAGCAGATAGTGGCCTGGATACGGTCCTGAAAGACCTGGTTGCCGCGCGCCTGCTGGTGCAAGACGGGGATGCGCAGTCCCAAACGGTGGAGGTGGCTCACGAAGCGCTGATCCGCAAGTGGCCCCGGCTGCGCGCGTGGATCGATGAAGACCGCGCAGGACTTGTGATCCAGCGCCGCGTCAAGCAGGCCGCGCAGCAGTGGGAGAGGCAGGCGCATGACGAGTCACTTCTGTATCGCGGGCTGCAGCTAGCGCACACGCAGGACTGGCGCAAGACCTGGGAGGCTCGCCTGGGCCCGCTGGAGCGCGCCTTTCTGGATCAGAGTGAAGCGCTGCGCGCGCGGCACGAAGCCGAAGAAGCGGAGCGACTGCGTCGCGAGCGTGACGCGGTCGAGCGCATCAAGCAGAAGTCGATCGAGCTTCGCGATGCGCTGCTGATCGCGGCGGCCCAGGCTACTAAAGACGACCCGACGACGGCGGCGATGCTCTTGCGCGATGTCACGCATCCAGGATCCCGCTTGTGGACACAGCTAACCTTGGATGTCCTGCGGGCTGCGATTGCCGAGACCGTGTTGCGCGGGCATCGGCAAGACGTTCATTCCGCAGCCTGGAGTCCCGACGGAACCAAGATCGCCACGGGCTCGGCCGACCAGACCGTGCGGATCTGGAATGCCGATGGATCAGGCCGCGAAATCGTCCTGCGAGGTCACAAGGACGTCGTGCTGGCAGTGGCGTGGAGCCCCGATGGAACGAAGGTGCTCAGCGGCTCTGCGGACCAGACGGCGCGCATCTGGAAGGTCGATGGATCAGGGGATCCGGTCGTGCTGGGCGGGCATGAGCACTGGGTCGGTAGCGTGGCGTGGAGCCGCGATGGAACGAAGCTGGCAACCGGCTGCTGGGACAACACAGCACGGCTGTGGAACACGGACGGATCGAGCATCGTGATCAAGGGGGGCGGTGCCAGTGTCGCATCGCTGGCCTTCAGTCCGGATGGCAGCAAGCTCCTAAGAGCCAGTGAGGACAATACCGTGCGAGCCTGGGACCTTGGCGGTGCAAGCCCGCCGACTGCAGATGCGCTCGTGCTCAAGGGGCATGAGTCCTGGGTTTCCAGTGCCACCTTCAGCCCCGATGGCACAAAGATGGCGAGCGGATCGGGAGACCAGACCGTGCGGATCTGGAGTGCGGATGGGTCCGGGGCGCCTGCCGCCGTCGTGCTCAAAGGACATCAAGAGGCAGTGTTTGCCGTCGCGTTCAGTCCCAGCGGCAAACAGGTTGTTTCCGGATC
>JAYRFD010000826.1:0-6515 GCA_041908565.1 Polyangia bacterium
CGAACGCCAAGCTCGTCTTCGATCTGGCGGATGCGCTGCCCAAGCGCCGCCGGAGACAGGGCCACCGCCCGCGCTGCCGAGCGGAAGTTCAGCAGCCGGGCTGCCTCTGCAAAGCAGCGCAGGTTGTCGGTCGATAGAGGCATGTTGATTGTTTAGCAAAGCGGAACAGTGCCATGTCGAAAAGATTGATTTTCAAAATAGACCGTCGGGCCTAGGGTGGGCCTGCATGCCCGCAGCAAGCACAGTGGATTGGCAGCCGCGGGTCAAAAAGCCGCACGCCAGAAAGAGGAGAGAACGATGAAAACGCCGTACTTCGTCCTGTTGGGATCCCTTCTTGCAGCCTGTGGGGGACAGGACGCTTCCGACCTATTGCTGGACGAACAGACGCCGCTGCGCGCCACCATCGCTCCGACGGCGGAAGCCGAAGCGGTCAGCATGGGCGGCGACAGCGCAGCGGGTCTGCGCGATGTCTGTGCGCGAACCGGTCGGCTCGACTTCCAGGTCAAGGGACGCGGTCTGGGGCGTCTTGAGGGCCGACGCGTGGTCGTCGCGGCATTCGAAAACGCGACCCTCGGCGGTGGCCTCAACGCCCAGCGTGTTGTGCTGCGCTCGGGCGTGATCCGCTCCGGGGCGTTCTCGCTTTCGTGCGACCGTTCGCTGCGCGAAAACTACGCCTATCCATCCTGGGCCGCCTACGTCGATGCCGATGGCAATGGCGCCTGTAACAACGGCGACCTTGGATATCAGATGCAGCTTTACGGCTGGAACCGCAGCGTCGATCACGAGATCGCGGCGACCGAGTGGCTCCGCATCGCTCCAGCTTCCCTGCACGGGCCGCTGGGCAGCCGAGCCAGCGAGTTTTGTTCAGGC
The DNA here is from genome assembly GCA_041908565.1 of Polyangia bacterium. Taxonomy (GTDB): domain Bacteria; phylum Myxococcota_A; class Polyangia; order Palsa-1104; family JAEUJZ01; genus JAEUJZ01. The sequence goes on from JAYRFD010000826.1 coordinate 871, forward strand.
TACTTCGGCAAGTAAGCAGGACGGCTCCCCAGCCGCGCTGGATCGGCCCCTTCGTCGGCAGGCACCGCAGGTTTCCGCGGCCTGCGCGACGAAGGTGGCCCGACTGCGGGTCTTGCCCTGCGGTTGGCTTCGGCGGTCTTAGTTGGCGACGAACATCAGCACCCCGGGCGAGCTGCCCACGTTGCCCGCCTTGTCGTAGGCCTTGCTGGTGAAGAAGTAGATGCCATTTTTGGTCTTCGTGCTGTCAAACGAAGCGGCAAATGGCGCCGTCGTGCTGGTCGCGACCAGCGTCGGTCCGACGTAGTATTCGACCTTGGTCACGCCGACATCATCGGTGGCGGTGGCGCTGACGTTGGCCGTGCCCTTCAGGAATGCGAAGGGGCCGGGCTTGGTCACTTTGACCGTCGGAGGCGTGACATCGCTGCCACCACCGCCGCCATGCGGTTTACCGACGTTGATGCCGCCAAAGGCGTTCTCGACGGCCTCGAATTCCGGACTGGTCGCGCCGTACAGATCGGTCGCTGCCGCCAGGAAGGCGGTGCGCGCTCCAGCGTAGTTGGTGTTCGAGGTCATCTTGGTGGCCAGCGCGCGGTAAGCGATGCGCGCCGCCTTGTCGTTGCCAAGGCCGGTCATGCCCGACGGCAGATAGGTGCTGTAGCTTTCATCGGTGCTCACTTTGCTTGCGCCCTGCGCCAAGAAATAGAAGGCGCGGTTCATCGGGCCCGACGAGAAGTGGACATCGATGCTGCCCAGGTTGGTCTTCCAGGCATCCGGGCTCTTGCCGTCCTTGCTTGGCTTGATCATGTAGCGCAGGGGGGACGCAGCCAGCTGATCGCCAATTAGGAAGTTGCCGCCCGTATCGCCAATCGTCGTGCCGCTGCCACCGCGGGCATAGAACTCGACCATGGTGCCGTGGATGTCGGACATCGACTCGTTCAGGCCGCCCGACTCGCCGCGGTAGACCAGCTTGGCGGTATTGGCGGTGACACCGTGCGTCATCTCGTGCCCAGCGACATCGAGGCTGGTCAGCACCTTGAACGCGCTGCCGTCGCCGTACGTCATGCAGAAGCAGACATCGTCCCAGAATGCGTTGTCGAACGACGTCGCGAAGTGGACCCTGCTGTACGTCGCCTTGCCGGCCCCATCGATGCCTTTGCGACCGTGGACATTCATGAAGTAGTCGAAGGTCCGCTCGCTGCCGAAGTGCGCATCGACGCCCGCGGTCTGCCCGTTGTCGTTGTCGGTTGGGCCGCCCTTCACATAGTTCTTGCCGTCGCCCCAGGTGTTGTCGGCGTCGGTGAACAGGGTGCCGTTGCCGGTGCTGGCGTGCTTCATGTCATAGGTCGCGATGTTCATGGCGCGCGCGGTGTCGCGCAGTTCAAACTTGCCGCCCATCGCGCTTTCGGTCGTCAGCTGGACCATGCCGCTGTACTGTGAGTTGCCGCTGCCCGTCGCCGACGCGGTGTACAAGCTGTCCCACTGCGTCAGGATGGCGCCCGACAGCGCATCGATCATGTAGTCGCGCGCCTTGGTCTCGGAATCGCCGTTATAAAGCGCGGCGCGGATGTGATAGGCCAAGCGATACTCCACGGCGTAGCGCTCGATGTCCTCGGCGTTTAGCTCTCCTTGCGGGCCGCGCAGTCGCTCGCCGCGCTCGCGCTCAGCAAGCTCGGGATAGATCAACAGCTCGATCTCGGGTGCGTAGGCATAGGGTCCCTGCGGTCGCAGGTCGCCGTGGACGATGCTCAGGGCTTGGTCTTCGCTAAGCCGCGGAGTCGTCGGCACCTGGATGTCCGCCTTCAGATCCGACACCAGCGAGCCCGCCGTATTGTCGGCCAAGATCTCGACGATGGCGTCGCTGGCCCAGACCTTCCTTCCCGCGAAGGTCTGGTCATAGCGCAGATACATTCGGCCTTGCTCGTCTTGGACCGCACTGCGCAGCGCGAAGTCGTGCTGTGCAGTCAGGCGCAGGCTTGAACGCAGCGATCGCAGGTGATCACTCGCCTTTTGGGCGGCCGCCGCGATGCGCGGGTTCGATAGCAGGCTCTGCACAGTCTCCGTCGACTCGATCCCATTGTCTGGCTGGGCCGGACCGCAGCCTTGGGTCAACAGGAAGGCCGCCGTTAACGACAGGCCAGCGATGCGGGAAATGGACAGCCAGCGCGAGTTTCTTTGGGTCATCATCATGTTTCTCCTGGGATACGACGGGTGAACCTCAGCCCCGCCGGAAGCCCAAACGGACGACCCGCGGATGAGAGACTCGCCATCCCAGCAAGTTCTGCACCGCCCCGCATAAACTTCGCCGCGACCCAGAATTGCCGGTCCTTTGTGCGTTTCGTTGCTCAAAAAATGTCAAAAGAATGGGCTACGTGCGAAGCGGGCGGGCGAGGCACTCCCCCCAGTTGGCCAGTCTGCACCCCAGTTGCGAAAATGACCCAACCGGACTCAAGGGCCGTGCCCCGGGACTATTCCTTCTGCAGCAAGCGGATGTCTTCGATGACGCGCTCGGCGTCGAGGGGAAGCGTGGCGTTGTAGATGCCGCGGATGTGGCCGCTGCCATCGATCAGCAGCAGGTTTTCGGTGTGCAGGAATTCGCGACTGTCCTTTTTCACCGGGGCCTTTTTCTCTGCGAAATAGGAATGTCGAGCCAGGTCATACAAGGCGTCCTTGGGTCCGGTCAAAAGGTGCCACTTGCCGGGGCGGATGCCGTTCTTCTCGGCGTACTCGGCCAATACTTCGACGGAATCAACCCCCGGCATGACGGAGTGCGATACCAGAAGAACGCTGGGATCCGCTCCGAAGGCGTCCTGTATGCGCCGCAGGTTGGCGAGCATCTTGGGGCAGACCGATGGACAGCTGGAAAAGAAGAAGTTCGCGACGTAGATCTTGCCGCGCAGGCTCTGTTCACTGACCACCTGGCCTTGCTGGTTGTGCAGCGAAAACGGAGCGACGCGATGCAGGCGCGCATATTCCGGAGTCCCAGGGGCAATCCATTCAGCCGTGAAATCGGTGCTTCCATAGTACGGAAGTCGCGGTACGACCGGGCGGACCTCTGGCGCTGGGCTGGCCTGCTGTACCGTCGGGTGGGCCTGCGCGGCGATCGGCGCCCCAGCAGAAAACGGACTGGCGCCCTGAAAGCCCAGCATGCCCAGGAACGCGACGGAGGCCCAGGTCAGCGGGCTTCTAATGAACTGTGACACAGTCAACGCTCCCAACGAGTCCATAACGTCTTCCTTCCTTGACGATGTAGTTGCTGCTTAGCTCTCCGCTGGCAGCCCAGATCTGCTGCCGGCCCACTTCCTGTCCTGCGTGATAGTGGCGAAGCTCCAGCGGCATTCCGTTTTTGTAGTAGCTCGCCTGTTCCCCTTCGAACAGATCATCGACATAGCGAAAGCGGAACTGCGGGACGCCCCCTGGCCAGAATCCGACGTGTTCCCCCTGGCGCAGTCCGTCGGAAAAGCGTCGCGTATAGGCCAGGCTGCCATCGCTGTACCAGGCCTGGGCAAGTCCGTGGCGTACTCCGTTTTCATAAGACGCCTTCTGTACGAATCGAAGATCGGAGTGATCCACGACATCACCGCTGAAGGCCCGTCCCTTGTGCAGCAGGCGGCCGCTCCGCGGCTCGAACGTGACCGCAGTCACGTCGACCGTGGACCGTCCGCCGCAGCCCAGCGAAAACAGAGAGGCCAGCACGATGCCGCCCAGCCGTTTAGCGCGTGACCGTACCGGGCGTGCCATAGTAACTGCCTCCGTTCAGCCAGGGCGCGTCATCGGTGAAGTGATAGTGATAGGTGCCTGCGGGATACTCTGCCGTTGCGTGCGAGTGGCCATGGAAGGAATCCAGGTCTGCGGTCTTTAGCCGCTTGCCCCCCTCGACCGGCCCATACACGGGAAAGCCATCCAACAGGAATCCGACCAGGGCTGATCCTCCGAACTTGCTGGTCAGATAAAGCGGCTCGGTATGGTAGTGGTACTGCAGGCTGGGGGCGGGCGTCGGATGTCCGTTGTACTGGTCCAGGTTGTTGAATTCCAGGGTGCTCAGCAGGGCTCCGACCCCGTTGTACTGATTGAACAGGACGACGCCGTTGATGGCGATGCCAATCGCGCCAAAGCCCGTCTGGGCCGGCGTGCTGGCCTTGGTCGGATTCTGCGGCAAGCGGAATGTAATGTCTTGGGCGGCCAGCGTCGGATCCGACACCATTCCCATCAGGTTGATGGCGGTCGAAAAGTTCGGATTGGAACCGTTGTAGGCTTCGTAGTTCGCGCTGGACTTGCCATAAAACGGACTCTTGTGATCGGGCAGATCCTTGGTGCGGATGGTGACGTTGGTTCCGTCGCTGCTGATCGACATAACGTTGTACACGGTGGAATAGGCACTGGGCAGCTCAGAGGAACCTCCGGTTCCCCCGCCACAGGCTGAAAGGCAGAGTGCGCCGCAGAGCGGCAGAATGCTGCGCATAATCGACTCCTTGGTGATGGGACGGATTCCCTGTCGTCCGTCGCAGCACGTGCGAATCAGCCGACTTCCCGTTCCCACAGACTTGGAACCGCGAGACCCGCAAGCGGGCAAGCCATGAAGCAAGCGGTGGCTGCGATGAGTTCTTCGGGCGTCAGCCAATCCACCGCAGGCGCTGCACGTGGGCCGTCGTCACACCACCGACTGCTGGCACGTGGGGATGGTATGCTGGCCAGGCATCGATGCGTCGCTTCATCACGCATGTGTGTCTATCGCTGTCGCTTGCCTGGATGACCTGGATCCAAGCGTTCGCCAGCGAGCCAGCCGTCCCGCATCCCAGTGAGCAGGAGATGATCGAAACTGTGCGACGCCTGCTGGGACCGAAGCAGGATCCCCGTCGCTGCCAAGTCGTGCAGCGGGCCACGCTGTACAGCATTGAGTGCCGCAACACGGAGTGCCACGCATGCGATGTCACGCACGTCATCACGACGTTGAAGCGCAAGAACGGCACCTGGATCGTCGGCAGCACGCGACGAGAGCGACGCGGTGACACCGGAGAGTGCGGCTGCTGCATGTAAGAAGGGCCGGCTGGAAGTCCGCGTTTCCTGTTCTTTTGACGGCTGCCGCGCGCGGCCATCACGGCCACTCCCTTTTTCCTAAACCTCGACGGCAGGTGCCCGCGTTGTTGCCAATCCGAACAGGCGAAGAACGACGTCCGCATGGGCAAGCAGAGCCACGGCATCGCGCGGTCGCAGACTCTCGATGGCTCTCTTGATGCGTGCGGTGCGTGGGTCTTTTCGGGACCGACAAGCGGAGCCAGCGCTTCCGCACAAGAAACCGCCGCGCAGGTCGCGTCCGCTGATACTGTACTCGCCTGGATCCGTTCATGATTAAGCGAGTGATCGTCGCCTGTCTGGCCAGCGGGCTGCTTGCCGCTGCTGCGCAGGCTCAGCCAACATCGCGGGCCACATCGGGTGTGGCACACCGCAAGAACAGCGTGAATGCGGACGTCGGGCTGGCGGTGATCGGCCTGGCGTATCAGCGCGTCCTGCATCCCCGCGTCGAGCTTCAGCTGCAAGCCCAGTTCTTTAGCCCGTGGTTCGTGACGGCTGGCGTTGGCGGCCTGGGTGCGCAAGTGCGCCCCTACTTCTTCCTTTCTGGTTCGGCGCCGGCGGGGGTGTACATCTCG
>JAYRFD010000827.1:0-6780 GCA_041908565.1 Polyangia bacterium
CGATCCCGCGCTGTTGATCGTCCGGCGATAGACCATCGTCGATGCACCACCGGCCGCCGGTGGCGGAGCGCTGACATCGATGTGGTGCATGCCGATGCCGGTATCAGCCACCCAAAGCTGGTTCTTCATGTCGATGGCCACGCCGCGATGCGAAGAACCCGATGGGTTGTTGAACTGCTCCCATGACTCGGTCATGGGATTGAAGCGAGCAACGCAGCTATTGCCGGCCGTGTAGACCAAGCCCCGCGCGTCCGACGTGATGCCATAGCCGCAGGGGGGCGCCTTGCCATTGGCGGCGCTGTACACAGTGACCTTGTCACCACCGCGCACGTCGATGCGGGCCAGGCTGGGCCCGCCGCTTTCAAGACCCAGCACCCAGACGTTGCCGCCCTTGTCCAGTACCAAGCCATACGGAGCAGAAGGCGACACGTTGAAGCGCTTGACGATGGCGCCGGTGCGGCTGTCCAAGCGGATGACTTCGCGGTTGTTGTACAGGCCGACATAGGCGTACAGCGACAGAACACCGTCGAGGATCTCGCCGTCATAGCCCGCCGCGCGAGGCAGGGTCTGGGCCGCGGCAGTGCCTGCTGCATCGGTGTTCAAAGGAGTCAGCCACAGCACGCACTCGTCGGGGCTATCCTTCATCCCGGCCGCCCAGACAAACTGCGCAGGTATCGGGCCTTCGCCTTCGTAGGTGTCGATCTTGCCGTTCTTGTTGCGGTCAAAGCAGGCCGACTTTTCACCGGCGATCTTGACGGCCGATGCGCTGCTGCCCGATGCGCCGTTCTGCCAGGCGCGGTTGGCCACCACGACGTCGCCGCCCAAGCTGACCGTCGTGCGAGACGGGTCGCCCATGCTGCCGGGATACGTCGTGTAGCGCGCAAGCTGCTTCATGGTGCGCGTGTCGATCTTCGACACCGTGCCTTCGGCGCTGTTGGCAACCCAGATCACCGACTGGCTTTGCCCGGCGGGACCGTTGGGATCCAGGATGACGTTGCCGTTGGGATCCAGCTTGACGCCGGTCGACTCATCCCCCATCGGGTTGAACGGCGTGCCGCCCATGCCCCCGACTTGCGACGTCATCTCTTTGGGGTCTTTGGGCTTCTTGTTGGGATCGTTTGGGCAGTCGGTGCCGTCCACGCAGTCCGGGTTTGGGCCCAGCAGGACCGAATTGCAGGACGTGCTGGCTGCCACCGACAGGCCAAAGCCCAAAGCAAAGAGCCCCATCAAAAAGGGGCGGACGCCGCCGTTCCCGCCAGCCGGCGAGGGCATCGAGCGAGGAGAAAAAAACGTCGGGCTGCGCATGATTCTGTTCCTCCGGGGTTGGCCAAGGGGCAGGTCGCGCCCGCGCCGTGTGTCCATGCGCGGGGCCAGCGATGCCGGAACATTGCGAACCTTATTTCACAACCTCACCGCCTGCCAAGCGCATTTCGCGGACTGAATCTGAAGCGAGTTCGTACACTACGGCTCATGGGCTCTTTGCCAAACCTTCCTGCCCCTGTTGCCGTCTGGCAGTCTGATCGACGATCGCATCCACGTCGACATCGCTTCCTGCTGTCGCTGACCCTGCCCACGCTGGGGCTGGCTGCCGTCGTCAGTCAGCTTTCTGCGGCGCCACCACCGACGGGACGAACGCCAGCAACACCCCCTGCGCCGACGCGTCCACCCGCTGGTGCAACGAGTAGCGCAGCCACCGGTAGCGCAGCCACCGGTAGCGCAGCCACCGGCCAGCCCGGCCCGCTTGATGCCGATGCGCCGCATTCGGTGACGGCCCCGGTCACGGCGGCCACGGTGTACAGCGATTCGGCTCGAGTGGCGCGCAGCCTGCGTCTGACGCTGGGCGGCCCTACGACGCGCCTGCGCTTCCCGCCGCTGTGTGGACAAGTCGATGCCAGCAGCCTGCGCGTCGATGTGCAGGGGCACGGATCATCCGTTGAAGTGGCGCGCATCGAGATCGAAAATCCGCTTCTGGGCGATCTAAAGTCGGCCACCGATCGCCTGCCGATCGCGGAAGTGCAGCGCTTGGTCGACGCGCTGGAAGGCATTGATGACGCGCTGGCCCGCACAGCCGAAGAAGACAGCGCGCTGCGCCAACACCTGGATCTGCTGTCGCGCTTGATTCCCCAGGCGCCACCGCTGCCCCAGACCGGCGGCAAGGGCGCGCCGCTAAATCCGACGGGCTGGACGGGCGGACTGGCCTTCTTGCGGGGTCGTCAAGAGGCGCTTCATCGCCGCAGCCAGGATCTGAAAGAGCGCCGCTTCGAGTTGCAGCAGCAGCGCCAGCAGATCGAACAGTCCCTGCGCAGCCAAGGAGGCTCCGCGGGCCTTTCGTCCGCGCATCGCTGTCTGCAAGTGACGGCCACCCTGCATGGCCGCGGCCTGACGGATGCGTGGCTGTCGTATCGCACGCGCGGGGCCCGCTGGGAACCGACTTATGACATTCAGCTGTGGCCGGATCGCAGCCGCGTCGATCTGTCGTTCGCCGGTCAGGTCAGTCAAAGCAGCGGCGAAGACTGGGACGATGTGACGCTGGCATTGAGCACCGCGGTTCCCACTCGCGCGACGCAGCTACCCAAGCTTCTGACCTGGAAGATCGGCGGAGAAGATCGCTTCATCCCGACGCCAAACCCGGTTCTGACCCCGAATGCACCGCCGCCGCCGCGCGTGCCGCCGCTGGGCCGACACTCGCCGGATGCTCAGCTACGACAGCGCCTGATGGCCCTGGTGCCTGCAAGCCCGTCGGCCACAGGCATGTCGGGCGAGGTGGCGATCGGAGGCCCCCCCATCGGATCGACAACCACCGTCGAGCCGGACCGGGATGCCGATGGCATCGTCGATCAGGTCGATGTGTACGACAAATCTCAAGAAGTGGAGGAACGCAGCGACGACAACGCGCGCCCCGCAGAGCTTCGTATGCAAGGCGGCAAAGACGGGCGCAAGCGTGAATCGCCGCTACCGCCGCCACCGCCACCCCCGCCGGAGCCATTGGCCCCTTCGCCGGTCGTCGTGTCCGAACAAGCCGCCCGCGTCCAAGGCACCGTCCGCCATGAGCGTCTGACCCGCACATCGAGCGCGGTCTTTCAAACCGAGGTGATTGACGGCTCGCTGGCCAAGCCGCAGGTCCCGTCGGTGGCCATTGGACTCGCGCCCCCCGCTGGCTATGTTCCACCGGCTTTCGATCGACGGTCGGCGGCAGCGCGAGCCGGCGGATACGACCTGACGTATCCCAGCCTGTATCGCGAATCCCTGGGCAGCGGCAAAGGGGCTCGGCGGGTGGCGCTGTTTTCGCGCAGCTTCCCCGTGCAGGTGCTGCGCAAGATCTTTCCGGCGCTGACGCAAGACGCCTATCTGGTGGCCGAGATCCAAAACCCACCCGGAAGCGCTGGCGGACAGCCCTTGCCCGGTGGTTCCGCGCGTCTGTTCGTCGGGGCAGACCCGGCAGGCCAGGCCGAGCTGAGCTTGGTTGCACCAGGGGAACGCTTCACCCTGCCGCTGGGCATCGATCGCGCGCTGAAGCCGGTGCGCAATGTGCACATGAGCACGCAAGAAAAAGGGGTGTTCAGCAAAGACGAGATCACGCAGTACGACGTCGTGACCGAGCTAGCCAACCCCTATCGTTCCGCGATCGAGGTGCTGCTTGTCGACCAGCTTCCGCTGCCCGGCAACAAGCATGTTGAACTGAGTGTCGTTTCGCTGACTCCGCCGCCGCTGCCTGCTGAGATCCCTGGGAAGTCGCAGCCCGCCGTTTCGGCGTATGCCGGAAGCCCCTATGCGTCGGTGATTCATCCCGAGACCGGTGCCGTAAAGTGGCGTCTGAACATCCCGCCGGGCGGCAAGATCGAGACCCGTATTCGCTACACACTGCGTCGCCCCAAAGGCGCGCGCCTGTCGCAGTAAGCCCATGACTGCCACCCGAAAAAGGAGTCCCAGCGTGCTGTGTCGTGTCGATTTCAAGAACAGGCGAGTCCCCGGCAATCGAGTGCCGACCCGCTTGACCGTCCTTGCCGTGGGCTTTTCTGTGCTGTCCGCAGCAAGCTCGCTTGCGGTCGCAGAGCCCCAAACAGCCAGCCAAGTGCGTCGCGTCGTCGTCTATCCCGATCGAGCCTTGGTCACCCGCGAAGCCAGCGTGGCCTGCGGCAGTCGCGTGCAAGTTCACTTTGCCAGCCTGCCGCCTTCCGCCGATGCATCGTCGCTGCGTGCGCAGACCAGCCTGGGTCAGATCGAAGGCCTGCGCATCGAAGAAAAGGCGCGAAGCACCGCCTATTCCGCCGCGGTGGTGGCGCTGGACGAACGCATACGGCGCCTCAACAACCAGCTTGCTGCGCTCCACGCTGCCGAGGCTCGCGATGGATCCGAAGTGCAGCTGGCCAGTCGTTATGAGGCCGTGGCGCAGACAATGATCGGGCGCGAGCTAAGCGAGCCAGCGACACAGAACGGCAAGGCTCCGGTCAGCTGGAACTCGGCCTTGGACACCGCGTTAAATGCCCGCGTGCAGGTGGCAGCCAGCCGAGCCGAACGCAGGAAACAGACGCGTGCTCTGCAGGCTCAGCTTCAGGATCTGCAGCAGCAGCGCAGCCTGCAGGCCCAGGCCGACAGCCGACGCGACCTGTTCGCCGAGGTCTTTGTGACCTGCCCTAAAGGACAGCACGCCACCGTCGATCTGTCGTATCTGGTCGGCGGGGCCGGGTTCACCCCCTCGCACGAGGCGCGCCTTGACGAAGCGGCAGGGCGCGTGCAGCTGACCTCGTTTGCCACCTTGCAGCAGAGCACGGGCGAAGACTGGCCGACTGTCGCGCTGACCCTGTCGACGGCGGTTCCACGGCAGAACGCAACGCCGCCTGACGTCAGCCCGCTGCGCGTCGTCGCCGATCCGCGAGAGCCGCCCAAGAAGGTCATCTACACCTATACCCAGCTGCAAAGCCACGCGGAAGCACCAGCGGACTTGAGCAAAAACATCGCCGATCGCGCCGAACCAAGCCGCGGCCCGGGGCGTCCAGCGCCGCAGCAGCAGGGCCTGTCGGTGCAGTTTTCTGTGGCGTCCGCAGCGACGGTACGAGGCGATGGAACCGCGGTCCGTGTCACCCTGGCCGAGCGCGCCCTGCCAGCCCACATCGCGTATCGCAGCGTGCCCAAGCTGCTGCCCTATGTGTTCCGAATCGCCGATCTCAACAACACGGCGGGCTACCCGCTTTTGGCCGGAGACCTGGATGTGTTCCGTCGTGGCCAGTTCGTGTCGCGCTATCCGCTGGACTACGTCGCAGACGGCGCCCGCATGACCTTGAGCTTCGGCCTGGAAGATCGCCTGCGCGTGAAGCGTCAGGTCCTGCAAGAGATCACGCAGGACCGCGGCGTGTTCGGCGGCACCCGTCGACACAACTACACCTATCGCTTCGAGCTACAGAGCTTCCTCGATCGCGCCGACGAGCTTGAGATCGCCGAGCACATCCCCGTTTCAGAACTGGCGGACATCAAGGTCGGTCTGCACCCCAGCACCAGCCCCGGCCATACCGTGCAAGCGCAGGACGGCAACATCAGCTGGCGACTTCGCCTGAACCCCGGCGAACAACGCGCGCTGTCGCTGTCCTACTTCGTCGACGTCCCGTCGAGCTACGCCGAGTAACCGCCCGCCGCCGCGTTCCGTCGTCTTCCGTCGTCTTCCGTCGTCTTCCGTCGTCTTCCGTCGTCTTCCGTCGTCTTCCGTCGTCTTCCGTCGATTTCCGCCGTCCCTGCGCCCCGCTGACCGGGCCGCGTCGGGGGTGGCTGCGTCCGTCTCGATCTCGCCCCGTGAACTGGGGGCGGGAGTCCCCCCCAGAACAGCCTACTTTTCCTACACCCTAGCGACCGCTAGTGGTATGACAGCCGCACTTTTGACCGATGGGAAACACCGGGAACCGATGGATGAGGAGGGTGCCATGTGGAAACAGGCTGCTGCCTCGGCGAGTTTGACTCGCGGGCAATCAACCGGTCAGACGACCGGTAGCGCCCCTTGTGCGCGAGGGGAAACGTCGCAACGACGCGGACGTCGAACCGCCGCAGGGCGCGTCCTGCCGCTCTTGTTCGGCTTGCTGGGGGCCGTGCTGGGCACAGCGTCCACGGCCCATGCCGGCGGCAAGATCGCGTCGGTCTTCTGCAGCAGCGACTTCACGATCCAAAGCGATGTGAAGCGCAAGCTAGAAGACCTGAAGGTGTTCGACAAAGTCGACGCCGTGGACATGGGATCGAGCGTGCCGACGCTGGCCACCCTGCAGCAGTACGACGCGCTGCTGCTGTGGTCCGACGTCAGCCGCAGCGGCTGTGGCGATCCCACCAACCTCGGCAACGTCCTGGCGCAGTACGTCGACAACGGCGGTGGCGTCGTCATGATGCTGCCGTACTACCTGAACTATTCGTACGGCAACATCAGCGGCGACTTCTACACGCGCTATGCCCTGGTCAACCAGACCGGCAGCATGAGCAACTACCGCGGCGTGTCGCTGGGCACCAAGACCGAGATGCACCCGGTCCTGGAAGGCATCTCGACGATTAGCACGCCGGGTGGCACGTGTTACCAGCGGTCGTCGCTAAGCGCCGGTGACATGCGAAACGGCGGACGCATCGTCGCCAACTGGTCCGACGGTCGCGGCATGGTGGTGGTCGGCAGCCCCGGTGGGCACAACCGCGTCGACTTCAACATCTACACGCCAAGCTCGGACGTTTCGGGCGGCTGTATGGACGCCAAGACCAACGCCTATTCCATGATCGCCAACGCGCTGATCTGGGTGTCGAACCCGCTGCGCGCGC
>JAYRFD010000828.1:0-1890 GCA_041908565.1 Polyangia bacterium
GGGCAAGGGGCTCGCTTCGTCCCGGATAGCGCACAATGACGGCGGATGTTGGCTCGCAGCAGTCGGCATGGGCTGGACCCATCCGCGCACCCGCCAAAGCCATGATCGTCGGAGAGTACGCGGTGCTCGACGGCAGCCCCGCGGTTGTCGCTGCGATCGACTGCTTCGCCAGCGCCACGCTGCAGACCGAGGCCAGCAGCGCTGCATCGCCATTTATTCTGGCGGCACAGGAACAGGCACGCGCGGCGCTGCATGCCCGTGGTATCGACGCTGCGCAGGCTCGTTTGGATCGCTTGCCGCTGGTCAACACATCGTCGTTTAGTCGCGATGGCCGCAAGCTGGGCCTTGGATCCAGCGCATCTACGACCGTCGCAGCCGTCGGATGTTGGTTCGCAGCCGCCGGACTGGATCTGGAAAGCGAGGCCGTTCGTCGCGAGATCGCGCAGGTGGCGCGCCAGGCCCATGACATTGCGCAAGGCGTGCGAGGCAGCGGGGCCGATATCTTGGCCGCGACCTGGGGTGGGCTGCGGATCGTCGGGACAGATCAAACGGACCGTCCCGATTCGTTGTCGTTGCCACCGGGACTGTGTCTGCGCTTGGTCGCCACGACGGAAAGCGCCAGCACATCTGTCCTGGTTGCGCGATATCGTGCCGCTGCAGACGCCACCCTGCCGGCCCGCCATCAGCTTGCGCAAGCTGCCCGCCACTTCATCGCGGCGTGCCAACGATCCGACGCTGCGCAGGCACTGTACGCGCTGAACGATGCGCTGGATGGGTACGTCCAGCTGGGACATGCCATTGGCTGCCCGCTGGTCACGGACGAACATGCAGCGATCGCTGCGACCGCACGCGAGCTGGGCGGTGCGGCCAAGCCCTCGGGCGCTGGCGGTGGCGATCTGGCCCTGGCGCTTCTGCCCAATGAAGACGCCGCGCAGCACCTTCAGCAAAGACTGCCAAGTGGGCTGGCCGTGCTGCCGTTACAAGTCAGCCAACAGGGCATCCACAGGGCCCTATCTGCCGTCGCTAGATGACCCTGGTTGCGAACGTAGCTGCACATCTTGAACACCCAATCATGAACCGCACAGGTCTCGAAAAACACAGAGGTTCCCCGATGCAGGAAGCCACCCATTCGCAAAGCGCGCCCGACGTCGCTCGACCCAGCTCGCGCGTGCCGGGTTTTTATCGTCTGTCCTTGGACGATCGACACCAAGAACTGGTCCGTCGCGTTGGCTTGGATGAACACGAGTGCGCCTTGCTGCTGGGCGGAGGACTGCAGCCAGCCGCCGCCGATCACATCGTCGAAAATGTCATCGGGACCTATGCGCTGCCGCTGGGCCTGGGGCTGAACTTTCAGGTCAACGGCCGCGACTATCTGGTGCCGATGTGTGTTGAAGAGCCGTCGGTGATCGCGGCTGCGTCAAACGCCGCCCGCATGGTGCGTGAAGGGGGCGGATTCACCGCGGATGCGGATGCGCCGCTGATGATCGCGCAGGTTCAGCTGTATGACGTGCCGGACAACGCCGTCGCCAGCCAGGCCATCTTGGCGCACACGGCCGAGCTTCTTGCGACCTGCGATGCGCAGCAGCCGGGCCTGCTGAAGATCGGCGGTGGCGCGCGCGAGCTTCATGTCCGTGAGCTGGAAGCCAGCCGTCCCGGTCAGCTGGGCATGCTGGTCGTGCACATCGTCGCGGACTGTCGCGATGCGATGGGCGCCAACATGGTCAACACCATGGCGGAAGCGGTTGCGCCTCGACTGGCTGAACTTTCGGCTGGAAAGTACGGCCTGCGCATCCTGTCCAACTTGGCCGATCGCCGACTGGTCCGCGTGTCTTGTCGGGTGCCGATCGAGATGCTGGCCACCGATGGATTTTCCGGGGCCGAGGCAGCCGA
>JAYRFD010000829.1:0-2487 GCA_041908565.1 Polyangia bacterium
GGCCAGCGACGCTCCCATCGACAGCGCGCAGGCGGCATAGGCGGCGGCCAGCCTCTGTCGGTCATAAGAAGCTGCATCTTCAGATCCAGACGCGAGATCCGGCGAATCCGACTCTGCTGAATCCGACTCTGCTGAATCCAACTCTGGCGAGCCCGACTCCGTGCGGCTGGCGCTTCCGGGTGGGTCAGGGCGCAGAGCCAGCGCGTCGTCTGCGGGCTGTGGCGGGGACAGAGACATGGCGATGGGTATACCCAAGCTCCTCGGTCGATGGCGAAGTTCTGCACGCGGCGGCCCGGTCGTCGACGAGACCCCCAGCCAGCACGCTACCCCATGGCAGCCTGCCCGGCATAGAGATCCAGATCGGGCCGGCCGTGCAGCAACTGGAACACGCTGCGAATCTGCGCGTGGCCTACTTGCAGCAGGAAGGCGCTGTTCCGGCCATAGCTCTTGGCGCCCAAGATAAAGAAGTTGGGCTCTGGGTTGCGCAGCGTCTCGGGCCCCGGGGTCGGCTGCGCCATGCAGTCCCCGCTTGCGCCAAGCAGCGTCGCCGCCAGCTTCATCGGACCCAGGCTGGCATAGCACTCGTGCACCTGCAGCTGATCATAGATAGACCGATCGGGGCCATAGCCCGTCAGGCCCAGAATCTCATCGACCACGATCGTCTGTGTCTCGGTTTGCGGGCCAGCATCCACCGTCGCTGGCGCGCGATCGGCCGCAGCCAAGCCCGAGGGATCAATGCGCATGGTTAGGACGACCTCAACGGCCCCATCCGATCGCTGGCGCAAGCCGCTTACCACCGTCGCTGGCAGGTACTGCACGCCCGGCTGGCTGGTGACTGCGTTGGCGGCCAGGTGCAGTCGTCGACGCTCCCGCAGTGGATCGTCGCCAGCCAGCGCCGCCTGGGGATAGGGCTCTGCGCCCGCATCTCGGCTGGCCCACGAAACCGTCGTGCCCTGCCCAGCGGGCTGCAGCAACAGCTGACCCAGCAGCGTCGCAGCCGTAGCTGCAGAGTGCCCGCCACCGACGACCAGGACGCGCCGACCTCGGAAGCGATCGCGATCGGCGCCCAGGATGTCGGGCACGTGGTGCCAGATGCGATCGCTCAGGGCGCGCTCTCCCGGCGCCGCGATGCCGCCTTGACCCAGCCGATTTGGACAGCCGAAGGTGCCGCTGCAGTCGATGACGACGTCCGCCGTGACGATGCTCTCTTCCAACGGTGAGCCATCCCCGGCAGACGACTGCAGCAGCAGATGAAAGCCATGCTCTGCGCGCGCCGCGTGGCCGATCCGATCGCCTTTTAGCAGCCAGGGGCGACCCACCGCGACCACTCGCTGCCGCAGCTTGACGCGGCCAGCCAGCGCGATGGACTGCGAAAGTGGCCGCAGGTAGCGATCGACAAGCTCCGCCCCGGTCGGACAGCGATCGCCATCGGGCCCGTCGACAAACGGCGCCTGGCCGGCCTGCTGCAGCGTGCGCAGCCCCAGCGCCGACACATTCATCCGCCACGGAGAAAACAGCGTCACATGGCCCCAGGTCTGGACGGACGCCGCCAGCGCACCGTGCTCATACACAACAACCGAGTGGCCCAGCGCAGCGGCGTATAGCGCCGTCTCGAGCCCGATCGGCCCAGCCCCGATCACAGCGACACGCTTGGCCTGGTCTGTGACATTTTCTGGGACGCTATTTGGGGCACGCACCGACGATGCAGAAGACATCCCTTATTCCTTCTTGTAGACGCGATGAATGAACGCGGCAGCGATCGCTTCCGTACTCGCTTGGGCCCGCCGACCTGCCCACGTCCCCACGCACGTGTCGTCGTGGATCCCGCCCCTGCCTCTGCCAGCGATCGAGGATAGTCATCCCCTGGCACGCGCTGCAATTCCAAAGCACAGACTTGAGCAGCCGCTCGCCAAATGCCCCCTGACCGCGGTATCCGCCCGTCGGGTGGCGTGTTAAGCTTCTGCTACAGCCCGTGAGCGACGAGCAAGGCCAGGAGGCCCTGTCCTCTCCGACGATTATTCCTCTCCAGCGGACGCTGATGCTCCGCGTGGTGCAGGTGTCGGCTGCCGTCATGCTGCTGTGGTTCGCGGTGTTTATGGCCCTAAACGATCGCTCGCTGGGTCGCCTGATCACCAAGATCGTCACGGGCCAGG
The DNA here is from genome assembly GCA_041908565.1 of Polyangia bacterium. Taxonomy (GTDB): domain Bacteria; phylum Myxococcota_A; class Polyangia; order Palsa-1104; family JAEUJZ01; genus JAEUJZ01. Next base: position 2,154 of record JAYRFD010000829.1, read on the forward strand.
TCGCCGGCCAGTTCAAGCTGACCTCGGCGCACTACGACTACTGGAGCAGCCTCGGCTCGCTGATCCTCAACACGCAGGCCCCCGTCGTCGGCGAAGACTTCGAGCTTCTGGATCCCAACGGCGATCTGGTCATGAAGGCCAAGCGCGTCGAGGCCCGCATGTACGTCGGCGAGCTGATCCGCGGCCTGCTGCGCTCGGCAGTCAGCGCTCCGTTCGGTCGCGGCGTCTTTATCGAGCTTCACTTCGCGACCGGCACCGTGCATGGCGCCTGGGGCAGCGTGCATCCGATCACGCTGCCGCGGCCGCCGGGGGTCGTTGTGCCGCCGATCGGCAC
>JAYRFD010000830.1:0-1810 GCA_041908565.1 Polyangia bacterium
CATTGCGAAGCTCGCGCACGTTGCCAGGCCAGTGGTAGTCGGCGTTGTTTTCCAGCACGCGGGCACAGATGTTTTCGGCAAGCGGCAGCACGCTGGCATCGCCGCCCGATCGACCGCGACCAAACAGCAGGTGACGCACGAAGTGGTGAATCAGAAGCGGCAGATCGTCCCGACGATCGCGCAGGGGGGGAATGTGGACGTTGACCACCGACAGACGGAAATACAGATCCTGGCGGAAGCGCCTCTCGTTCACTTCGGTGCCCAGATCGCGGTTGGTCGCCGCCACCACGCGCACGTCGACAGGGCGCACGTTTTCCGATCCGACGCGACGCACTTCGCGTCGTTCCAGCACCCGCAAAAGCTTGGGCTGCAGGTCCAGCGGTAGCTCGCCAATTTCGTCCAGAAACACCGTGCCGCCCGAGGCCCGCTCGAACGCTCCGCGGTAGTCGCTCTGCGCGCCGGTAAACGCGCCGCGCACATGGCCAAATAGCTCGGACTCGATCAGGTTGGCGGGCAGGGCCGAACAGTCGATGACGACGAAGGGAGCCTGCGCGCGTGGGCTGGCCTGCACCAGCGCTTCGGCCACCGCTTCCTTGCCGGTGCCGGTCTCGCCCGTGATCAGCACGGTGGCGCTGGATGCCGCGACCTGTTCGATGCGCGCAAACATGCGACGCATGGCCACCGACGTGCCAACCATGTCAAAGAAGCGCTCGCGGGGGTACAGCGTGGCGCGCAGCGGACGGTCGTCCAGCGCATCAAAGCGCAGGCGGGTGCGGCCCAAGGACACGATGGTGCCGGGGCGTAGCTGAACATCGAAGACGCGCAGACCCGCGACGTAGGTGCCGTTGGTGCTGCCAACATCGCGCAAGCGCCACGGCGCGGCTTCGTCTTCGGCGTCGCTGGGTCCGTCGCTACTGACCCGTCGCGAGATCTCTAGGTGATAGCCGCTGACGCTCTTGTCGCCCAGGATCAGGTGGTTGTTTTCGCGCGTGCCGACACGCAGCAGCATGTCGTCATCGCTTTCGACGCTGCTGCCGGCATCTGGGCCGTCGACCACCACCAGCCGCACGCGCTGCAAAGCGACCGAAGTCGCAAGCCCACCGTCGCTGGATAGAGGCATCCGCTGCGTCCGCAGATCGCTCATCTGGCTTTGCCCTTTACGCCCTTTTTGTGCGACTAACCACCGGCAAACTTGGCCAAGGCAAACGTCGCCATGACCTTGTCGTTGGTGTTGCGCAGACGTTCGGACAGCGTCAGCACGAAGTTCCACAGAAGCGAGATCGTCATCTCGCGATCGTCGTGCATGGCCTGGTGCAGATCGGCGATGCGAATCGCCTGCAGCACGCACGATGTGTGGGCCATGGCCTGCGCGGCCCGCGGGATCGGCTCGAAGATCTCCATCTCGCCGAAGTAGCTGCCTTTGTCGAGGATGGCCAGCGCCTCTTCCCCCATCCCAGGAATGATGCGCGAGATGCGAATGCGCCCCTGCACGATGATGTAGAAAAACGCCGGCTCGTCGCCTTCGTGAAACAGGATCTCGCCGGGCTGCAGACGAATCTCGGTGCAGATCGACTCGATGTGCTTCAGCTGATCCGGCGTCAGGTTGCTAAACAGTCCAACGTGGCTGAGAAAGCTATCCATGATCCAGGCCCCAGACCCCTGCAAAGAGGGCAGCCGAACCTAGAATTATCGACTGCATAGACCCGATTGGCGAGAGGAAATCCCGCCCCCCAGCCACACCCCCACCGCCCGGCGCACCAGCAGCGACGCACGTGCATCGCCAGACAACACAGCCCAGCGATCCATCACG
>JAYRFD010000831.1:0-2650 GCA_041908565.1 Polyangia bacterium
CTTCCGCGAGGTCGAATTCGACATCCTGTACGGCGAAGGCATCAGCAAAGAAGGCGACCTGGTCGATCTGGGGGCCGAAGCCGGCGTGCTGGAAAAGGCGGGCGCCTGGTTTGCCTACAACGGCGAGCGCATCGGCCAAGGGCGCGAGAACGCCAAGGAATACCTGCGCACGCATCCCGACGTCGCCGCGACCATCGAAGCCGCCATCCTCAGCAAGCACGGCATCCAGCGTCCCGGTGGTGAAGCGGCCGCGGCCCCCGCTGCTGCGGCGGCCCCCGCCGAAGCCCCGGCGCCGACCGCTCGCGGACGCAAGGCCGCTGCCGAAGCGCGCGCCTAAGAAGGTGTTTGCAGGAAGATCCGAGAGCGGCCCTGACTCGACACCGCGTGGTAAACGGTCGCCCCCGCGCGGCGTCGGACCCACGAAGGAACATGGGGCATCGACGCAGAGCGGGCGTGATAGCGTGCGCGCATGAACACGCTCGCACGCTTCGCGGTGTCCCTGGTGCCGCTTCTTCTGTCTGCATCCTGCGGGGGGGCCGAGGCGGTGGATACCGACGCCCTGGCCGATCCGACAACCTCGTCGCGGATCGAGCCGCTGCTTTCCGATCCCACGTTCGCGGCTCGGCTGTATGCGCTGCCGCGGACGGAGTACACGATCCCGCAGGTCGGCAAAGCCCTGGATGCGCTGCTTACCGCGCGACCGCGCCTGGACAACATCATCCTGTTTGTCCATGGTCGCGCCTGTGGCGGTGGCGGAGAGCCCCAAAAGAGCCTGTCTTCCGTCGTGCCAGAGCTTGAGAGCAACTACAGCGCGGCCGTCCTTTTGCTGTACTGGCCCGGTTCCGACAGCGGCTGTCCCCTGGGCTTTCCCGAGTCATCGGCCCGCGCCGCCGGCCCGGCCCTGCGCTATCTGATTTCCCAGATCGATCGCTATCGCACGGACAACCCCAGCAAGCTGGCGACGGTGCGGTTGTCTTTGCTGACGCACAGCATGGGCAACATCGTGCTGCAAAGCGCGCTGGAAGGCGGCGGCACCGGCGTGCGCAGCGACCTGTTTGCCACCGTCGTTCTGAGCTCGTCGGCGACGGCACTGTCCGGTCACGATGCGTGGCTTAGCCGCTTGGACTTCGGCAAGAACGTCTACGTCACCGTGAACTCGGGCGATAGCGTGCTGTCGGCTTCCAGCATCGGTCGCGGGCCGCGCCTGGGTCGTCAGCTAGACACGGCGCCACTGACCGCGCGAGCCGACTACGTCGATGTCAGCGCCAGCCGCGTGAACCACCAGTACTACGTGCGCTCGGGCATGAAGGGAAAGACGCTGCCGGCCTTCTACAACCGCGTGCTGGACGGGCTGACGTATGACTTCGCGACGTCGACCGCCGTGACACGCACGGTCCGCAGAAGCGGTGCGACGATCTATTTCTTCGCCGGGAAATAGCTCGCACACGCGAACCGCAGGGGGAATGCGGGGACAGCCGATAGGCGATGGTCCAGCGACCGCATTCCCACGCCGGCGGCAGGTCACCACGAAAGCTGCAGCGCCATCGATAGCTCGGTCTGCGATGCGGGGGACCGGAAGGCGTCGTTTTCCCGCGCGAACTCGCGAAAGCCCTCTGACGTATACAGCTGGATGGCCCCCAGGTTGTGCGCAGCGACGGTCAGGTTGACCTTTTCGACACCGGGCATGGCGCGCGCATGCTCGATCGCGGCCTGCAGCAGCCGTCGACCGACCCCAGCGCCTGCGTGCTGCGCCGCGACGTACATGCGGACGATCCACGCGATGTGACGGCGCTTCTGTCGTCCACGTTCGCGATCGACGCTGACCACGCCCAGCCATTGTCCCGACGGGTCGCGCGCGATCAGCGTCACAAAGTCAGCGGTCGGAGCCGTCGAAAAGGGCGCAGCCTGCACATCGTCCGCCGCAATTCGCAGGGTGTCGGGATGATCGGCAATGCCGCGCAACAAGAAGGCGTTGTACGCGCTCGCATCGTCTGCAGACGCCGGAGCAATGTCGATCGCCGGACGCTGCGACCGCTGCACAGGGTCATCCGACCGACGGTGCCACTGCACACGTGACGCCAGGTCTTGCAGCAGACGAAGCACGACGGCGTCTTCCCCATCGCCGCGCAGGATCGGCTCGCCCCCGACCACGTCGGCCCGCACGGCGTACAGCGTATCGCGCAGCGCGCGCAGCCCCAGGCGGCCCCGCCCGGGCGCAGGGGTCGACGCGGTGATGGCGACGATCTTGCGCTCTAGCTCGCCGGATGGAATCAGCCAGTCGACGGCGTTTTTCAACGCGCCCGGCAGGCTGTGCCCATATTCGGGACAGGCGATCAGGACAGCATCGTGCGCAGCGACCTGCTGTCGCAGAGACCGAACCGAAGGCGGCGGATCTTCGCCATCCAGATCGGGGCTGAAGTGTGGCAGGTCGGCCAGGCTGAAGTACGGCGTGACCTGCACGGCATGCGACGCCAAGCGAGCGACCGACTCGATCAGCGCGCGATTCGACGAGCGCGCTTGCAAGCTGGCGCAGATGCCGAGGACACGCACGGGCAATGAGTCCATCTGGACACATTACCCCGCGGAATTTACGAGCAGCTTTGAATCGTGATTGGGAAAGAAGCGGACGGGAATCCAGCCGGATCGAATC
>JAYRFD010000832.1:0-2674 GCA_041908565.1 Polyangia bacterium
ATGAGCTGCTGTCGGGTCAGCCTCCGTTTGCAGCGACGTCGAGCTGGGATCTAATCGAGCGGCATTTGCGAGAGCCGCCGCCGCCTTTGCCTGCGCACAGCGATGCCGATGGGACGGTGATTCCCGACGGGGTTCGGGCGCTGCTGCTTGAGATGCTGGCCAAGAGCCCGGTGGCGCGCCCGTCGATGGCAAGCGTGGCGGAGCGGCTGGCTGCGTGGCTGCCCGAGGGATCGCGCGGGGTGCGTTCGCAGCCGGCGCTGCATGGCATCGAAGGACCGGCCAGTCGTCGGCAGCGTCGTCGTCGTCGCGCTGTGCTGCGCATGACGGCTTTGGGGCTGGCCATTTTGGCTGTGCTGGCGCTGGCGGGTGTGGGCTCGTACGCCTACCGGCAGCGTCGATCGGCGGTACGGCAGCGGCAGCAGACCTTGGCCGCGACCGCCGAGATTCTGACGCTGATTCGGCGCACGCTGCGACCGATGCCTGGGGCGACAGCGGCCAGTCAAGGGCTGCTGGATCTGACGGGGCGGCAGCTGACGACGCTGCTTGAACAGATGCCTGACGACATGGAAGTGCAAGAGGCGCTGGTGCGACTGCATACGCTGCGCGGCGACTTCGCGCGTCATCACGGCAGTCTAGGCGTGGCGAAGAGCGAGTTTGAAGATGCGATCGCGGGCGCGCGCAAGCTGCTGCAGAAAAAGCCCGGCGATGCGGGCTATCGCTTCTTGCTGGCCAATGCGCACGACGGGCTGGGCGACGCGCTGGAACAGGTCGCGGATCTTCTGCAGGCGAAGTCTCACTATGAACAGGCGCTGGCCATTCGGCAGGCCGTGCTGCGAGACGCACCGGGCAGTGCGCTGCCGCTGCAAGAAGTGGTGGGCAGTTACCTTTTGCTGGGCGACTTGGCGCAGGCGCAGGGGCGGCAGGTATCGGCCAAGGGGTGGTACGAACAGGCGCTGGCGTTGCTCGAGCCGTTATGGAAGACGCAGCCGGACAACAAGGCGTATCGCTGGCAGATGTGTGGCGTGCAGTATCGGCTGGGCCAGACGCTCTTGAACTTGGGGCGCAGCGTCGACGGGCTGGCGCAGGCTGAACGTGCGATGGACTTGCTTGCGCGCATTGCTCCGAACGATCAGCAAGGGTCGAGCTATCACATGCTGCTGTCGCGCATCCTGCAGCTGCGAGGCACGGCGCGCGATCGCGTTGGACGTGTGGCGGATGCCGAGGCCGACTTTCGCGCGGCGTTCCAAGAAGTCCGCGCGATCTTGAAGGCCGCTCCGAACGATGTGCAGGCCAAGCGGGCCGTCATCGACAGCGGTCTGCGCCTGGTTGATCACGGTGTGCGTCGACGGAAAAGCGAGGAAGCGACCACGCTGGCGAGCGAGCTTCTGCAGCTGGGTGAGCAGCTGTTCGCATCGGATGAAAACAACCACGGACATCGCTGGCGCTTGGCGGCAACGTTGCAGCGCGTAGGTGATGTAGAGCTGCTGCAAGGTCGCGCGGAGTCCGCGCAGAAGCGCTATCAGCGCGGTCTGGAACTGCAAGAGTCGCTGCACATGCAAGCGCCCGCGGCCGTGCGTCATCGCGATCGCTTGGTCGCCTTGTTAGAACGACTGGGCGACGCGTTTTCCGTCGGGCCATACCATGGCCAATCGCTGCCGCAGTACAGCGAAGCGCTGCGACAGATCGGCGAACAAGAACAGCAAGAAGCAGGCTGGCAAGAGCTGCGTCTGTGGCAGGCGCGCATCCTGCGCAAGCGGGCAGTAGTGCAGGCCAAGCTGGGTCGTCGATCGTTGGCCGATGCGGATCTGCGACAAGCCCGTGAGATCATGCGCAGCCTGCAGGCCCACGATCCCGCCGATGTCAGCGTGCAGACGGAACTGGACGCTTTGCAGCAGCCGCTGCCCGCGCTGGATGCGACCGGTGTGCAGCCTTCCTTGACGCTCGCGGATCGTCCGGCTGCCGAGGCTGGCGGAAGCAAATCGGCGACGGGCGCACCGGGGACTGCACAGCCTGGCACGCAAGTGGCACGCTAAGGAAGATCATGCCCAGCTCGTACCCGCAGAGCCCCAGCGCCGCCCTGGACAGCGACACCACCATCAGCACCGCGCCCACCGGACCTCTGCTTTCGGGGACGCGATCGTACTTTCTGGTCGTGCGCGCTGCGACGTCTTCGCTGTTTCCCTTGCCAGATTCCGGTCAGCTTTTGGCGGGGCGAGCTTCCGACGCGGATCTGCGTGTCGATGATCAGTCTGCATCTCGCCTGCATGCTCGCTTTGTGATCGAGCGCGAAGGCGTGCGCGTGCGCGATCTGGGCAGCCGCAACCGCACCTGGGTCAACGGTCGCGCCTTGTCAGAAGACGAGGAGTGCCGTCTGTCTTCAGGCGATGTCGTGGTGATTGGCAGCCTGACCTTGGTGCTGCACTGGGCGGGCGAGCAAGCCAAGCGCAGCATGCCCGCGGCCCTGGACAGTGCTCCGGTTCGTGTCGAGCTAGGCGAGCACGTTGCGCTGATTTCCGACCCGGCGATGGTCCGCGTGTATGAGCTTCTGCGTCGCCTGTCACGCAGCACGCTGCCGGTCCTGATCATTGGCGAGACAGGTACGGGCAAAGAAAATGCTGCGCAGGCCGTGCACTTTTTCTCGACGCGTAAGAGCGGTCCGCTATTGGCGATCAAC
>JAYRFD010000833.1:0-2386 GCA_041908565.1 Polyangia bacterium
ACACGACGGCGACGGGTGTTATGGGGCTGGTACGTGCGCTTCACGGACGGTCTCCTTGCAGGTTCGACAGAAGCCTGTCGGCGGCTGCTTTCTCGTTGGATCGAACCCTAGCGAGCAAGAACCCAACGGACCGGACTTCCCCGGTCGCAGCAATGACGAGGCGAGTCCTGGTTGGTATCAAGGATTCCCAATCCCTGTCAAGCTTCCCGTTGCGCGGCGCACGCGCGGCGACGGCGGCCAACGATAGCGATGACGCAGGTGGCTAGCGATGACGCAGGCGCAGCCACAGGGTCAGCAGCGCCGCGCCCATCAGAGCCGCGGTCAGCAGAGCGGGCCAGCGCAGCATCCAGCGCAGCTGCGGCAGCGACGAACCAAGGCCAATCTGCCGAGCCAGCGCGTGGTCCAGCAGGTGTCGCTGCGACTGGGCAATCTGGGCTCTGGCTTGACCCAAGCGCAGCAGGCGCCGGTCGACTTCACGCAGCGACTCGGCTTCACCTCGGCAGGGGCTGCAGCGCTCAAGGTGGGCTTCCACCTGCGCAAGATGCTGCGCTTCAGGCGCGGGCAGTCGCCTTCTTACTTCCGTGCAGGTCATGCAGATCTCGCGGTTGCAAGAGGATGGAGCCAGCGCCCAGGATGTCCTCGGCGGCGACGAGATCGCGCTGCAATGCGCGACGCAGCAGCTTGCGTCCGTGGCTCAAGAAGAAGGCACAGGTCTCTTCGCGGATGTCCAGCAAGTCGGCGGTGGCCGCCAGCGAGCGACCCTGCATGACGACCAGCGCGATGACGGCGCGGATCTCGGGCGGCAGGGTGCCCAACGCATCGCCGATGCGTTCCAGCTGGGCGACGCCATCGCTGACGCTGGGCGGGGTGCTGTCAGTTCCCAAGCCGTCGATGGCCCCGTCACGGGCGGCTGGGTCGTCCTCGGAGCGCGTCTCAAGCGGGTCACCAATCGGCATGGGCTGTGGGGTGACGCGCAAGCGCACCAGAGCCAGGCGCAGCACCGTGCGATCCAGCCAGGAGGTCAGCTCCGCTTCGCTCTGCGACTGGGTGGCTCCGTCGCCGGCCCGTCCGTCGGGACCGCGCCCTTGTTCGTGCTGGGCCAGCGCAACCGCCGCCCCGACCAGCGCTTCAGCAACGACGTGGCGGGCTGCCTGCGGATCGTCCAAAAGCTGCAAGGCGCAGACGTACAGGCGCTCGCGCTGGGCATAGATCGCGGGCGGCACAGTGACCGGTGTCGGGGCCAGCCAGTGACGAGCCGCCTGCCCCCTGGCATCGCTGCTGCCCATGACGCGCTCGGCGCCCCGCCACAGGCGCTGCCACAGACGGGCCAGGTGCTCCCCGATGCCGACGCGTTGCTGCTCCACCGTGGGGGTTATTGTCCCTCAGGCGAAGAGGGCTTGTCTAGCTTGGCCTTGAGGCTGCGCAGGCGGGCGCTGATCTCATCGTCTTTCCCGGCAGTTCCTCCGCCCCCGGCGCCGCCAGAGCCCGGGCCCAGCAGGCGGTCAAAGCGCGCGCTGGTCTGACGGTCGCGGTCTTCCTGAACAGCGGATCGCAGCTCGGGTTCCAGCTCGGCCATGGCTTCGGCTTGGTGTTCTTTTTCTTCGATCTCGGACACCAGCGTGTTGAAGCGATCGAATGCGCTGCCTTCGCCTCCGGCCTGCTTGTGCGCAGCGCGCGCCCGCGACTTCAGCGCCTCGCGCTTGCCTTTGATCTCCGTCAGCTTGGCTTCGCCGCCGCGCAGGTCCGCGTGCAGCTTCGCAACGATGCGAGAGTGCTCGGCCAGCGTCGATTCCGCCGCCTGCAGCTTCTGTTCGGTATCGGCCTGGCGCATCAGCGCTTCCTTGGCCAAATCGTCTTCGTCCGCATGCACGGCCCGCTCGGCATGTTCCTGCCACTTCTGCACGCCGCGATAGGCTTCGTCGACCCGCTTCTGCGCCAGCTTTTCTTGCACCATGGCATCGCGAAGCTCGCCGCGAAGCTTGACCAGCTCTTCTTCCATTTCCGTGATCAGCAGGTCGACTTCTTTGGCGGGATCCGACAGCTTATCGACGGCAGAGTTCAAGTTCGACTTAATCAGGTTGGACAGACGGCCCAGGATCGACATGTTCCTGAGTCTACACCGTGGGGCTTTCGATTCATGCGCGCCGATTGACCGGATCCCGCCGACGAGGCATGCTGCCGCCGCATGTCGCATGCCTTGCTGGATATTCGCGATCTGGCGCTTAGCTTCCGCCAGAGCCACGCCACCCCGCGTAGTCCCGACGGGGGGTACGTGCGGGCCCTGGATGGCGTGTCGCTGCGCTTGCCGCCGCGGACGACGCTGGGCCTGGTCGGCGAGTCGGGATCCGGCAAGTCGGTGACGGCACTTTCGATCCTGCGCTTGCTG
>JAYRFD010000834.1:0-3235 GCA_041908565.1 Polyangia bacterium
ACTCGATCGGCGAACGAGATCCTGCGCCGCGGCCCGTGCATACGCGCGCTTGCGCTGGGCTAGCTCATCCGCCGATAGCGCGTTCCAGCTGCCACTTGTGTTGATTGCGGCAGAGGGGTCGCATGCGTTGTCGTTGCCGCTGAAGAACAGCAGATATTCCAGTGCCGCCAAGCCGCGGGTACTGTCTGGCGTCGTCGAGAACAGCTCGGTTTCATAGATCCGGCTGACCAGCTGCTGTTCGATCAGACAGCGGTTTACTTCGGGCCAGCTGTAGATCGTGGACCGCAGACCTTGGGCACCTGGGCTGGGCGCAGCGGCCGCCGGGCCAAGCTGCAGAAGCTCGGCCTGCTGCCAGCCATCGATGGCGTGTTCCCAGGCCGCGCGTGCGTCGCTTTGGCTGGCGGCACTGGGGGATTCCGCGGCGGCTGCGCAGGCCACGGCCAGGCGACCGATGGCGGCATCCACATCGCGATAGGTCGACAGCGTGCAGTCCGAAAACGCGCGCAGAAGCGGCGCGCGATCGAATCGCGATCCCATATCGCAGCTGACAAGCAAGGACAAAAGCGCAAGCACTGCGGCAGCGCGCATGCGTGGCAAAGTCGGCGCAAAGGTGGTCACCATCACACGCAGCGCAGCGACAGGCGGATGTAGCAAGAGGGACGTCACGCTGTGCCCATGGTTGCGCTGGTGCGGAGGCAGACCGAAGTGCAGAGTCTCGCGCCGGCTGGTCACGTACAGGGAACTGCCCAGCCAGTCCCAAAGCGACAGCACCGTGCCGAAGTTGCGATCGTGATGCATCGGCTGGTCGCTGTGATGAATCTGGTGCTGCGCGGGGCTTAGCAGCAGGCGTTCCCAGCGTGGGCCATAGGACAGCCAGATGTGCGAGTGGCGCAGGTTTGCTCCCGCCAGGCTCCACAAAAATCCGACGGCGTCGACGCTGAAGATCTGCCAGCCCTGCACACGCGCGCCGAAGGCCCAGACGAATACGCCGGTAACCAAGCCCATGCTCAGCACGCCACGCAGCGTGTTGAGCAGGCTCTCGATCGGGTGCGTGCGATACAGCGTAAGCGGCGTCAACACCTCGGCAGAGTGGTGAACCTTGTGAAGCTCCCACAGCGCGGGCATGCGGTGCATCAGTCGGTGCAGCGCGAAGCGACTCCAGTCATCCAGCAAGAAGCTGCTTGCCGTGTACAGCGCGCCCACCGACAGCGCTGACCATGAATTGGCTGGTGCCAGACCCAGGCTCTTTTTCAGCGTGACCGCCACTGCAGCCGCGATCGACAGCGTCGATACGACAAACGGCGCCAGCAGCAGTGTTCGCACCAGCGCCTTGGCAAACAGCAGCTTGTAGTCAAGCCGTGCCGATGGATGCAGGAACACCGCGCGCGGAAACAACGACGTGGTCCATGAGTCGTCCTCGCCCCGTCGGGCCCCCAGCCATGCGGCGATTGCGATCGCACTGATCAGAAAGGGAAGAAACACGCGCTTGCTGGGATCGGCGAGTGCAAGAAACGGCTCGAGCAGCGCCAGCCAGACCGTCCCCAAGGGCGAGGACGTCTGCAGAGACAACAGCGAGGACTGCGACATGGTCGTGGCTCCTAGTAGTTGGTCTTGAAGTCCTCGACCTGTTGCGGCGTAAAGCCGTAGATCGTCGCGATGCGCATGATCGCCAAGGCAAGCTTGGGAAGCTCGGCTGCGGGATCAATCGGCAAGCGGTACGACGTCACCGGTCCAGCTGGTGGCGCGCTCACCAAGGTCAGAAGATCGTCGATCTGTGCATCCGTGATGATGCGCGAATCGGCAGGCAGGCTGCGAAAGCCGTGGATGAAGCCGACCGCTTCGCCGTAGCTGTGCAGGCCGGCGGCCATGTCGACTGCAGTCGGCGTCGCTGCACCAAGCTTCTTGCCGGCATCGTTGAAGTAATAGATGGATGTCGCGAGCAGCGCGCGTTCCCAGCTTGTGCGTAGGCTGCGCAGGGCCTCATCGCGCTGGGCGGCGCAGGCATCACCGGCTTGGATGGCAGCGCGGGCCTGAATCGCCGCACTCTTGAAGCCAAGGTAGACGCCAGGGTTTTGGGGGTCACGCTTGTCGCGTCGCTTGGCATACGCAGCGGCGAATTCGTCTGGATTCTGCGCGGCAGCCGTGTCGGCAGGAAAGCTGGCATGGGAACCAAAGCTGGCGATCAGGCGATCCACGGTCGCTTCCGAGATCGGCAGGGCCACAAGGCTTAGGCCATGACGATAAAAGGCCGCTGCGAACAGGCCCTTTTCGATCGCTTGGCGCAGGTCGGTGCCATCGGCAGAAAAAAGATTGGCGCCGTACTTTCCGCCGGGCCCGCTGGGGGGTGACACCGGCGTCCAGGTGTTGCCGGCAGCCGCGGCAAACGAAGCGAGGAGTGCATCCACCCTGGGGCGGTAGTAGTCGCTGGTTAGTGATCGCAGGCTGGGCGTGCCCGCTTCGAAAAGCCCACGCAGATCCGATTCTGTGGGCTTGATGCTTAGGTTCGCTTCGGCATCGCGCATCGGCTGCAAGAACGCCTTGAAGCGCACGCGGACGTCGCGTTCAAGCTGCGTGTTGCTGTCGTAGCTTGCGCTTTCGTACTGGCTGGGCAGGGGACCCAGCGGGCAGACCACAGCGCCGGCCATTTCCGACGGAGCACACCCATGAACAAGCGTAGCGAGGACGAAGGTTGAAACGGTGATGCGCATCTTGGACTCCCGAGCGGGTTGGATGATTTTGAATTTCATTTTCATTTTCAATTAACACGAACAGAGCTGGGCTTGTCAATGCACGCGGACCCTTCGGCGGTCCCTTCGACGGATGCGGCTAGAGCTGCGACCACTGCTGTCCCTTGGGGACATGGCTTCCGCTGGCTCTGCCCGTCCGACCCGCGTGAGTCCAAGTACCTCGCGCGTGCTGAACAACGAAGGCGTGTGTTCGACGCCATCGTCAAGGATTTGCCAGCTCAGCCGGCGACGCACCCGCAGGGGGCCCAGGTGAAAGGAGAGCTTGGGCTTTAGTCCGCTGCGGGGTCTTGCTTCACAGCGCGCCGCTGGCCGCGAGATCCATCATGATCTCAACGTTGATCATCGCTGCCGCGTGTGTGCCGGCCGCGGCTGCAAAGAGGGCGCCTTGCATCCGCGTGGTCAGGTCACCCGCGGCGTAGATACCGGGAACCGAGGTCTCGCGCCGCATGGCGTCGATGCGAACATACCCCTGCTCATCAAGCGCCAGA
>JAYRFD010000835.1:0-6868 GCA_041908565.1 Polyangia bacterium
GATCTCGGCCAGCCGCAGGGCCGGCGTCGGCGCCTGCGAGGCGGGCTTCAGCACCACCGGACAACCACAGGCCAAGGCCGGCGCCACCTTGTGCACCGCCAAGTTCAGCGGGAAGTTAAACGGGCTGATCGCGGCGATCGGCCCGATCGGCACCCTACGCAGCAGGCCCATGCGCCCCTGACCGACGGGGCGCAGATCCATTGGCAGAAGCTCTCCTTCGACGGCGCTGCGACTGGCCTCGGCAGCGGCTAGCTCGAAACAGAAGATGGCCCGATCAACCTCGGCCTGGGCATCGGCGATCGGCTTGCCGGCTTCGTCGCAGATCGCCATGGCCAGCTTGGCGCGACGGGCGGCCAAGCCAGCGGCGATCTCGCTGCAGATGGTGGCGCGTGTCTGACTGCTCAGCGCCCGCGTCCGCGGGAAGGCTCGCTCGGCAGCGGCCAGCGCGACTTCAAAGTCTGCAAGGCCCGCGTCATGGACGAGCGCAACCACACGACCATCGAACGGCGACCGGATCTCGCGCGCGGGCCCCGCCTTGCGGAAGCGGCCGGCGACATAGGCCCCAAAAACAGAAACAGCGGTCATGCCTTGCAGCATGCCGCTGTCGGGGACCCCGAACAAGCCTGGTGAACTAGCGCGAGGTCTTCGCTCCTGGTGGAAGCATCAGCGTCAGGCCAATCCCGAAGTACAGGTTGCCGACGATGTACTCATCCGCGCCGCTCAACACCGGCGAGTTGTCGGAGTTGTTGTCCGACGTGCTGACATCCAAGCCGCCTGGGTTCGACTTGTACAGGTAGTCGCGCAGCTCCAGGTTCAACCCAACGAAGTTGTTGAAGAACATGTGCACGCCGATGCCGAACAGACCCGCTGGCTTCAAGCCCGTGAACGGATCCGGCGCCTGCAGGTTGACGTCGTTGGCCGTCATCAGCGCAGTAGCGTTGACCGACCGCATGCCGCCCGACGAGTCCTGATACGTCGTCTGGCCGCTGGCCAGCGGGGCGTTCAGCATCGCGAAGCCCACGCCGATCAGACCGTAGAAGTCGTACTTGGCGAACAGCGTGTTGAACAGCGAGAACTTGCCGGCGATCGGCGTCAGCGTGCCGTAGACACCGATCAGCATCTGCGGGCCGATCAGGTGGTCCTTGAACATCTGCTTGCTCGGCTGCTTCAGACCCGATGAGGGATCATTCGCGCCGGCATAGTTCGTTGGCAGAGCCTCTTCGATGCGCCCAACCAGCGGGGCCGCCAGGTTCGCTGTGTAGTGAAAGGATGCCCCCAGGCCCAGCCAGTCCGTCAGGTGGAACTGCAGTGCGCCACCGCCGCCGACACCAATCAGGTAGGGCTGATTGATCGACAGCAGTAGCTGCGGCGTGACTTCAAACCGCAGCTTGCGCATTTCCACCCGATGCCGGATGGCTGGCTGTCCAGCCAGGGGATTGCGCCCTCTGTCCGCATGTGCCGGAGCGGCAAGCAGTGCGAGGGCTCCAACCGAAAAGATGAAGCGTTGCGTCCGCATGTGTCCCTCGCTCCTAATTACCGTGGCCCCTTGTACTCAAACTTGGGCGGCAGGAAGAACGACAAGCCCAAGCCGAAGACTACGTCCAAAGAAAGCGTCGTGTTGCCGTTCGCCTTGCGGCACGAGGCATACGCCGCTTCAAACTCTGGCGTGCCAGCAGTCTTGCCCGTGTAGTAGTCGCGGCAAGCGCCGTTGGTGTCGCGGTTGTAGGAGACGTTGGCCACGGGCTCAAACGTGTCGGGGTAACCGTACAGCGACAGGAAGGCGTTCAGTGCCATGAACTTGCTCAGGAACAGACGCGAGCCCACGCCGACCTTGACCATCGCGCTGATGTTCTGGAAGGTCGGATCCGATCGCTTGACCGGGATGACCTCGCTCATGAACGCGCCGACGCCCAGGTTGATGTAGCCTTCCCAGTGGACGATGGCGCGGTTGAACAGCGCGAACTTGCCGTACGCCGGCACATAGCCGAAGTCCAGCAAGGCCGAAAAGATCAGCTTGTTCACCGCCGGCAGGACCTTGTCCTGGGCGCCCGTCAGGAAGTACGTCCCGTCCGAGCCGCTCTGCTGCTGCGGCAGGTAGCCCGTGCCTTCGAGGCCCAGCCACAGCGCTTCGCTGAGGAAGAAGTTCAGCTGGCCGCCAAAGCCGTGGTGCCGAATCAGCGGGTTGTTCAGCGTGAAGTGATACATCGGCATCAGCTCCACGCGCTTCGCTTTCAGCGTGTAGCGACGTGGCAGAACTGCGATGTCATCCCAGCGGGTCTTGAGCTGAACACCGTCGGTCGGAGTTTTGGCCCCTGAAACCTCTGTCGTCGCCGACTCTCCCGGTGGGGAAGATGCCGGGGCTTCTGCGGGGGGGGCATCGGCGGGCTTTTCAGCCGGAGCCGCCGGGCTTGCTGCCGGTTGCTGCTCCCTCGCGTATGCGAGCCTGTCTGTGCCAGAGAGCGTGAGTGCCGTCGCCGTCCACACACACAGGCCTATTGCCAGTCTCCTCATGCTTACCTCGCGTAACGCCGATTTAGGCCGGTATCGCCATAGTCGGGATACCGGGGGGAAACGATATCATGCGCCGTCTGCGTCAATCAAGCTGTTCGCACGGTTACTTCGATTCTTGTCAGCTGCCGACGACCACTGCAGCCGTGCTTGAGCCGGATCCGTCGCTTTTTGGGCACGCCTAGTTCTTGTTCTCTCTCGCTTCGATGTCGGCCTGATCGGCCTGTTCGTATAACACATCGACAAAGTCAGCTGCGTCAAAAGCACGCAGATCATGAATTTTTTCCCCGATGCCAATATATCGCACCGGGACGGCGAGTTCATGCGCGATGCCCAAAATCACGCCGCCTTTGGCGGTGCCGTCCAGCTTGGTCAGCACGATCCCCGTCACCTCCAGCATTTCCTTGAAGGTTCGGGCCTGTGCGATTGCGTTCTGACCGTTGGTGGAATCCAGCACCAGGAAGGTCTCGTGCGGGGCGCTGGGATCGGCCTTTTTGATGACGCGCCGCACCTTGGCCAGCTCTTCCATCAGCTCGGCTTTGACGTGCAGTCGGCCCGCCGTGTCGGCGATCACCACGTCCAGCCCTTCGCGCTGCGCCCGCTTGATCGCCTCGAAGATCACCGAGGACGGATCGCCGCCTTCCTTGCCCTTGACCACCGGCACCCCGGCCCGCTGGCCCCAGATCTCAAGCTGCTCGACGGCAGCGGCGCGGAAGGTGTCGCCCGCCGCCAGGATGACTTTTTTGCCCTGGCTGCCAAGCTGCGCCGCCAGCTTGCCGATCGTCGTCGTCTTGCCGGCTCCGTTGACGCCCACCACCAGCAGCACAAACGGCTTGTGGCGCGCAAAGTCCAGGGGCGGCGCATCCACCGACAGCAGCTTGCGCGACTCGGCCTTGATCACCGACCACACCGCCGCTTCGTCTTTTAGTTCCTGCCGCGACAGGCTGCTGCGCACCTGTTCAAAGATCTGCGAGGCGGTCTTGACCCCGATGTCCGCCGTCAGCAGCACCTCTTCCAGCTGATTCAGCAGATCGGCATCGATCTGCTTTTTGCGCAGAAGCTCGCCGATGCGCGCGATGAAGCCGGCCCGCGTCCGCTGCAGGCCCGCTTGCAGGGCTCCGCCGTCGGCGCGTGCAGGCTTCTTGGCGACCGCCGGTGCGGCCTTTTCAGTCGCTGGGCTGGCAGCGGCGACGGTCGGCTTGTCGCCGGCTTTTTCAGCCCGCTGGGCTGCCTTTTGGTCCGGCTGCTCCGACGGCCCGCTGCGACCTTGCGACGCCGGCAGCTGACTGCGCCCGCTCTGCCGTCGCAGATACAGGAACAGACCGACCAGCACCAGGCCGCCGATCAAAAGACCCGCTGCCAGGCCCCCGATCCACAGCGCCGCCCCTGGTCCCGCTGCGGGGTGAACCGCCGTGCCTGTCCCTTCGGCCGCCTGTGCCAAAAGCGAGGCCGGCCCGGCAGAAAGCGCCAGCCCTGGCAGGCGCCCAGCGTCGACCGATGACCCCATAACGTACCCAAATCCAAGCGCGAATGCGTGCATCAAGACTTCGACACTATAGAAGGCCCGCCGCCCCGCTGTCAGCTAGTTCCCATCCACAACCCGGAACCCGCGATCGGACCTGGCGCAGCTTGGGGTTCTTCGCGGGACCGGCCGGTGATATCGTCTGCACCTTATCGATTCGTCCCAGGCAAGGGAGCAAACACGATGTCCGTCCGCAGCGAAGGTCCAGCCGGTCCCCCAAACGCCTCCCCTACCGAGTCGGCAGAGGAGCTTGAAGCGCGCCTGTTCCGCATGCGCCACTCCTGCGCCCACCTGCTGGCAGCCGCGGTGTCGGCGCTGTGGCCGCAGGCCAAGTTCGGCGTCGGCCCCGCCATCAAGTTCGGCTTCTATTACGACATCGAGCTTGAGACGCCGCTTGGCCCCAAGGAGCTTGAGCGCATCGAGCAGAAGATGCGCGAGCTGCGCAAAAAGAAGCTGCCCTACGAGCGGCAAGAGCTGCCGATCGACGACGCGATCGCCGAGATGGACCGCCGCAACCAGCGCTACAAGGTCGAGCTGCTCAAGCTGCTCAAAGAAAAGGGCTCGACCGCCGTCGCCGCCGAGACCGGCGATGACAGCGTGGTGTCCGAAGGGGGTGGCGCCGCCACCGTGTCGTTCTACAAGACCGGCGACTTCGTCGATCTGTGCCGCGGTCCCCACGTCGCAAACAGCATCGAGATCGGCGCCTTCAAGCTGACCACGGTGGCCGGTGCCTACTGGCGCGGCGACGAGCGCAACCCCCAGCTGCAGCGTGTCTACGGCCTGTGCTTCGCGACCGAAGACGAGCTCAAGCGCCACATCGAGCTGCTGGAAGAGGCCAAGCGCCGCGATCACCGCCGCCTGGGCGTCGAGCTGGACCTGTTCGCCTTTTCCGATCTGGTCGGCCCCGGCCTGCCGCTGTTCACCCCCAAGGGCACCCTGGTCCGTCGACTGCTGGAAGACTTCGTGCAGGGCCTGCAAGAGCCGCACGGCTACACCCGCGTCGCCATTCCCCACCTGACCAAGAACGACCTGTACAAAGTCAGCGGTCACTGGGACAAGTTCCAGGACGACCTGTTCCACGTGCGCGGCAAGGGCGGCGAAGAGTTCTGCATGAAGCCCATGAACTGCCCGCACCACACGCAGATCTTCGCCTGCCGCCAGCGCAGCTACCGCGATCTGCCGCTGCGCTTTTCCGAAGTGACCTCGGTCTATCGCGACGAGGTGGCCGGCGCCCTGCAGGGCCTGTCGCGCGTCCGCATGATCACCCAGGACGACGCCCACGTCTTCTGCCTGCCCGAACAGGTCGAAGACGAGGCCATGCGCATCTACGACATCATCGACGGCTTCTATCGTCCGTTTGGCATGCAGCTGGCTGTGCGCCTGTCGCTGTGGGACGAAAAGAAGCCCGACAAGTACCTGGGCAGCAAAGATCGCTGGGAAGCCACGCAGGACGCCCTGCGCGGCGTGCTGCGCAAGCGCGGTGCCACCTGGGTCGAAGAGGCCGGCGAGGCGGCGTTCTATGGCCCCAAGATCGACTTCACCGCCAAGGACGCCCTCGATCGCAGCTGGCAGCTGGCGACCATTCAGCTGGACTTCAACCTGCCCGAGCGCTTCAACCTGACCTACATCGCGCCCGACGGGCAGCCTGCCCGCCCCGCCATGCTGCACCGCGCCATCTTGGGCAGCGTCGAGCGCTTCATGGCCGTCCTCATCGAGCACTACGCCGGCGCCTTCCCCGTCTGGCTGTCGCCGGTACAGGCCGTGGTCGTCCCGATCGCCGATCGCCACAACGAATACGCGGCCAAGGTCGTGGCGGCCCTCAAGGCCCTGCCCGTCAAGAACGCACTCGGTGGCGGCATCCGCGCCGAGGTCGATGACTCCCGCGAGTCCATGCAGAAGAAGATCCGCAACGCCCAGCTGCAAAAGATCCCCTACATGCTCGTCGTCGGCGATCGCGAGGCCGCCGAAGGCCAGGTCGCCGTCCGCCTGCGCTCCGGCGCCGATCTCAAGGCCATGGCCCTCGCCCAGCTCATCGCCCGCATCTGCAGCGAAGTCGAGACCCGCACCGACACCCCCGCCTAGCCTTCTCGGACCGCCGAAACCCAGCCCCGCGCAGGGCCTTTCCCTGCCTGGGGCGCCGCAGCACTGCCGTGCGTCCCCGCCGGTCCTGCCGGGGCTGCCGATCGACCCCGATCCGTGTTGGCATCCGTTCTGCCGCCACACGCAAGACGCTGCCCCATGTCCCCCAAGTCTGTTAGGTTCCGGCGCGCATGAGCCAAGCGGACTTCCTGCCCGCCCTGCACGCCTACCTGCACCGGGTCGCAAAAGCCCCCAAGGATGCCGTCGGCAACGACAACGCGCCCGATGTCATCGATCCCCGCTGGTCGCGCAGCCTGTTCTTGCAGCTCCTGCAGCGCATCGAAGACGCGCAGCCCTCCAACGACCATCTAACGGCCAGCCTGTCTAGGCTCCTGCACGACTGGCAAAAGGGGGATCGCATCGTCGTCTTCGTGCGCGAGCTACGCCGGCTGCTGCGCGAGGGCCTGGCCTTCCAGGCCGACGAGGTACACGTCCAGAAGCTGCTCGAAGTCGGCCTCGCCCGCGCCCTTCATCTACCGGATGCGCTGCCCAGCAGGGTCCAGACGCTGGAGCTGGATCGCCTGGTGGCCATCGCCAAGCAGATTTCAGACCAAAGTCACGGCGTCTTCGTCGGCATGGACATCCTGCGCTACGCAGCGGCCAACCAGCTTGTGGTGACGCAAGAAGGCAGAAAGCAGGTGTCTGCCTTGGGCAGCGTCGTCGCCAAGCTGCAGGGCAAAGACGCCGTGCGCTGGCTGC
>JAYRFD010000836.1:0-7214 GCA_041908565.1 Polyangia bacterium
CGCGCTTGCACCCTGCCCACCTGACGTTGCCTGGCGATGTCCAGCTAGTCGGTCTGCCCGGTGGCTTTTCGTACGGCGACTATTGGCGGGCCGGCATGCTGGCCAGTCGAGCGCGCGCTGTGCAGGCGCTGCCGTCGTTTGTGGCGGATGGGGGGCTGGTGCTGGGCGTGTGCAACGGTTTTCAGATCTTGGTCGAAGCGGGGCTCTTGCCGGGCGCGCTTTCGTACAACGAGCCGCCGCGCTTCGTGCATCGCTGGATCGACGTGCAGGTCACGCCGGCCGCCAAAGCGCGACACAACCCGTGGTTCAGTACGCTGCGGGTTGGGGCGCGCCTGCGCATGCCGATCGCGCACGCCGAAGGTCGCTATCTGCATCCGCAGGGTGACGCGGTGGTGGCAGCGCAGGTGCCGCTTTCGTACTGCGAAAACCCCAACGGATCGCAGGCCGAAACGGCCGCCATTTTCGACGAGACCGGCCGCGTGCTGGGCATCATGCCGCACCCCGAGCGGGCTTGTGAGGCGGTCTTGGGATCGGACGATGGCGCGGCGCTTCTGCGTTCGGCCTGCACATTTCTATTGAGTCGATCGAGCAAGGAGTCGGCATGACCGCGGCCCCGTCCTCGCAATCCGGTACAGCATCCGGCACGCCAGCAGGAACACCCTCTGTTTCCGGCCTTTCGACCGATGTCAGCGAAGCCAGCGAAGCGGCGGCGGTCGCGGGTCGACTGGATGAAGATCAAGCGCCTCGCGTGGCGGCGGTCATGGGCCTTTTGCCGCCGGAATATCAGGCCATCCGTGCCGCTCTTGATCGCACGCCCAGTCATGAAGAGCTTGCGGTGTTCGCTGGCATGTGGAGCGAGCACTGCTCATACAAGTCGACGCGGCACCTGCTGGCCACGCTGCCCAAAGAAGGACGCGGCGTGCTGGCCGGTCCGGGCAGTCATGCCGGTGTTGTCGATGTGGGTGAAGGCTGGGCGGTCGCCTTCAAGATCGAAAGTCACAATCATCCCAGTGCCGTCGAGCCCTACCAGGGCGCGGCGACCGGCGTGGGCGGCATCCTGCGTGATGTGATTGCGCAAGGTGCACGTCCTTGTGCGCTGCTCGACTTCCTGTGCTTTGGCGATCTGCACAGCCCGCAGACCGCGCGCATCAAGCGTGGGGTGGTCGCCGGGATCGCAGGGTATGGCAACGCGATCGGTGTTCCCAATGTCGGCGGTCGCACGCAGCACCACCCGGGATATGAAGGAAACCCGCTGGTCAATGCACTGGCCGCTGGACTGATTCGCCCGCAAGAAGGGCGCACGGCGTGTGCACGCGGCGTCGGCAATGTCGTCTTGTTGGTCGGGGCCAGCACCGGACGCGACGGCATCTTGGGTGCTGCATTTGCCAGCGAGGCGCTGGGCACACAAGAACAGAATCGCTCGCGCCGTTCCCACATTCAGGTGGGCGATCCGTTTGCCGGCAAGCTGCTGATGGAAGCGGTGCTGACCTTCCCGACCGATCTGGGGCCGGTTGCCGCGCAAGACCTGGGTGCCTGCGGCATCGCTTGCGCGACCTTCGAGATGGCAGCGCTCGGCGGTGTCGGCATGGACGTCGATCTGTCGCAGGTTCCGCTGCGCGAAGCCGATATGAGCCCGCTTGAGATCTTCCTGTCCGAATCGCAGGAGCGCTTCGCGCTGGTCGTCCGCCCCGAGCATGTCGCGGGTTCGATCGAACACTTCCAGCGCTTTGGCCTGAACGCTGCCGCCATCGGCGTACTGACCGAAAGTGGCCGCGTGCGTGTGCGCCGCGGGCCTGGACAGCCGCCCTGCATCGATCTGCCGGCTCGCTTGGTGGCAGGCGGAGCGCCGCCCAGTCAGTTCCCGATCGCCGCGGCCTTGCCTGCGGTCGCAGCGCTGCCCGCAGACTGCGAACAAGCGCACGAGCCACTGCTGGATACGCTGCGCGCACTTCTTTCACTGCAGCCAGACCCCGAGCCAACGTATTCGCAGTTCGATCAGACGGTGGGAAACCGCACGATCCGCGGTCCCGCGCAGGCCGCCGCGGCCGTGCTGCGCTTGCCGGACAGCACGCGCGGCTTTGCTTTGACTCTGACCGGGCGCGGCGATTTGTGCGCGGCCGATCCCTATCTGGGGGCGCAAGCGGCGCTGGCGGAAGCGGTGCGTCGCCTGGCCTGTGTTGGCGCCGAAATGCTGGCCATCACCGATGGCTTGAACTTCGCATCGCCGCGCGATCCGCTGGAGCATCGCCGCATCGCCCAGGTCATCGCGGGTCTGGGCGATGGATTGCGTACGCTGGACGTGCCGGTGACGGGTGGCAATGTCTCGCTGTACAACGAATCGCCGCGCGGTCCGATCCCGCCAACCCCGATGGTCGGTGCCATCGGTATCGTGCCCGACGTGCGCAAGCCGCCGGCTGCGACCTGGCACAGCGGTCAAGTGGTGGTGCTGCTGGGCGCGCTTGCGGATGAAGTGGGTGCCGGCCTTTATACGCGGCTGCGTTACGGTCGCGACCTGGGCCGTCCGCGCTGCGATCTGCATGCAGAACAAGCGCTGGCGCGGCTGCTGATCGCGCTGGTCGAAGGGGGACATATCGACGGACTGGCGACGGTAAGTCAGGGCGGGCTGCTGACTGCGCTTGGCAAGACCTGCCTGCGCAGCGGCGTCGGCGTCCAGCTTCACCTGCCGCCCAGCCCGCGTCCGCACTGGCAGCTGTTTGGGGAGCATCCGGCGCAGGTCTTGGCTTGGCTGCGGCCCGATCGAGTGGGGACGCTGTGGGCGCTCGCCGCGCAGCATGCGATTCCGATCACGCAGGTCGGCGAAGTCGGTGGAGCCAACCTGGTGGTGCCGGGTCATGGCTCGCGATCGATCGCTGCCTTGGCGCAGGCCTTCCGGGATCCTGGGAACCCGTCGGACAGTCAGGTGACGTCGCGCAAGGGATCCTCGCATGTTTCCTAGCGCCCCGGGTCACGCCGACAAGCTGCACGAAGAGTGCGGCGTCATCGCCGTGTTTCGCGCGGCCGGCAATGCGGCGGCCCTGGCCCATCGCGGTCTGTTCGCGCTGCAGCATCGCGGTCAAGAAGCGGCTGGCCTGGCATCGGTGGATGAACATGGCGAGCTACACAACCTGCGCAACCCTGGCTTGGTGGCTGCGCTGCCGATGGAAGGTGTGGCTGCGCTGCCGGGCCGCATCGCCATTGGACATGTGCGCTATTCGACGGTGACCGTCGACCACGCCGAGAACATTCAGCCGTTTCTGGCCCACACGCCCTTTGGTCGCCTGGCCATCGCGCACAACGGCAACTTCCACAACGCCGATGCGCTCAGCGATGCCTTGCGAAGCGATGGCGCGCTGCTGTCGACGACCATGGATACCGAGCTGTTCGTGCACCTGCTTTCGCGATCGCGAAAGGCGGACCTGCACGGCGCTCTGCGCGCTGCGTGCGATGGCGTGATTGGCGCGTACTCGCTGACCTTGCTGTGCGGCCAGCGCCTGTTCGCGCTGCGCGATGCGCATGGCATCCGTCCGCTGGTGCTGGGCCGGCTGCCCGATTCCGATCCTGGCTGGGTCGTCGCATCCGAGACCTGCGCGCTGAAAGCCGTCGGGGCCAGCTTGATCCGAGAAGTGATGCCAGGCGAGCTGATCGAGCTGGGAAGTGCCGAGCCGATCAGCACCCAGATCTTGCCGGCCCGCCCGCAGCCCGCGCCCTGTGTCTTCGAGCTGGTCTACTTCGCGCGACCCGATTCAGAGGTCTTTGGCCAAAGCCCACACGAAGCGCGCGTGCGCATGGGCATGGAGCTGGCCGATCAAGATCGCGACCTGCCGCGTCCTGACGTCGTGGTTCCGGTGCCGGACTCCGGCGTGTCGGCGGCCGTCGGATATTCGCGGCGCAGTGGCATCCCGTTCGAGATGGCGATTCTGCGCAGCCACTACGTCGGGCGCACGTTCATCCTGCCCAGTCAGGATGCGCGCACGCAGATGCTGCGGCTGAAGCTATCGGTCGTCGGCGCTGCGGTGGCCGGCAAGCGGGTGCTACTGGTCGATGACTCGCTGGTGCGGGGCAACACCGCGCGACAGATCGTGGCCATGGTGCGCGAAGCCGGTGCCAAAGAGATCTGGCTGCGCTTGGCATCACCACCCATCGTCATGCCTTGCTTCTTGGGCATCGACACGCCGACCCAGTCCGAGCTGCTTTTGAACCGCGCATTTTCGACGGAGGATCTGGCGCAGCTTCCCCCCGCGGCCCGCGTGCAGGACGCGACCGCGCTGGACTGGGTGCGCAACTTTGTCGGCGCGGACAACCTGCGCTACCTCAGCCAAGCTGGGCTGCGTCGCGCCACGTTTGATCGTCCCTTCTGCATGGGCTGCATGGACGGAAGGTATCCGGTATGAGCACCTTGCCCCTGACCTATCGTGATGCTGGCGTCGACATCGCCGCCGGAGACGCCTTTGCTCGCCACATCCGCGACCTGGCGCAGCGCACCCATGGCAGCGAAGTGCTGCCCAGCGGGGATGCCTATGCCGGCCTGTTTCGCTTGCCACTATTGGGCATGAACACGCCCCTACTGGCCGCGACCTGCGACGGTGTTGGGACCAAGATTTTGGTGGCCCGTGCGTGCCGATCGTATCGCCAGCTGGGGCAAGACCTGGTGGCGATGAACGTCAACGATCTGCTGCCGCGCGGCGCCCGCCCGCTGTTCTTCTTGGACTACTTGGCCGTCGGCAAGATCGCGCTTTCTGCAGCGACGGGCGAAAAAGAAGCCGTGCCGATGCTGGATCTGGCACACGGGATCGTCGATGCCTGCGCTGCATCGGGCTGCGCTCTGCTTGGAGGAGAGACCGCCGAGATGCCCGATCTGTACGCGCCCGGCGACTGCGACTTGGCAGGCTTCGCCGTCGGATTGGTCGATCAAGCGCGCGTGCCCAGCGGTGATCTAGCGGTCGGTGATGTGGTGCTGGGTCTGCCGTCAAATGGCGTGCATTCAAATGGCTTTTCGTTGGTGCGGCGGGTGATCGGGCAAGCGGGGCTCGACTACGACGCAACCCCGCCCGAGCTGGACATGCCGCTGGGGGCCGAGCTTCTGCGACCGACGCTGCTGTATGTCGATCCGGTTCTTGCGTTGCTGGCGCACGCGCGCGTCAAAGCGGCCGCGCACATTACGGGTGGTGGCTTGCTGGGACGGGCCGCCAAGCTGGTGCACGAAGGCCTGCGCATCGTGATCGATCCGCAGACCTATCGGCGCCCGCCGATCTTCGATCTGTTGGCTAGCTGGGGCGGCGTGACACCGGACGAGATGGCGCGCACCTTCAACATGGGCCTGGGCTTCCTGGCGATTGTTTCCAGAACGGATGCCGATCGCATTCTTTCCGACGGAAAAAGTCCTTGGATTGCCGTCGGGCAGATCGCCGCAGGGCAGGGCGGGGCGGACTTGGGCTATGCACGAAGCTAGGTCCGCAGCCCTGCCGCGCTTCGCGATCGTGGGCTCTGGCCGGGGCAGCAATGCCGTGGCCTTGATGCAGGCGTTTCGCGCGGGCTCGCTTTCGGCAGAGCTTGCGCTGGTCATCAGCAATGTCGCGGGCGCTCTGATCGTGCAGCGGGCGAAAGAGCATGGCTACCCGGCGTTGCTCGTCGAAAGTGCGGGCCTTGTGCGAGCCGAGCATGAGGCGCGCATGCTGCGCGCACTGCGTGATGCGCGCGTCGATCACCTGCTTTTGGCGGGCTACATGCGCGTGCTAAGCGCGGACTTCATCGACCGCTTCCCCGGCGCCATCTTGAACATCCACCCGTCTCTGCTGCCGGACTTTCCTGGCTTGTCTGCCGTGTCCGCGCAGTGGCAGGCCGGCGTGCGTGTCGCGGGGGCCACCGTTCACTTCGTCGATGCCGGGGTCGATACCGGGCCGCCGCTGCTCAGCGGATCGATCGATGTGCGCGGCGATGAAGGCGAAGCGGGCCTGGCCCAGCGCATCCTGACCGAAGTCGAGCACGTGATCTATCCGCGTGCCGTGTATCTGCTGCTGCATCGACTGGCACGCGGTGTTCCGCTGCACGTCGGCCCTGCGGTGACTGCCCGTAGCGACGAGAACTCAAGCCAAGCGCACACATCATGATGCCCAATAGCCTTCCTCCCACGAACGAAGTGACAAGCCCGATCCGGCGCGCCCTGCTGTCTGTTTTCGACAAGCGATCCATCTTGGACCTGGCTCGCGCGTTGACTCAGCAAGGGGCAGAGATCTTGGCTTCCGGCGGCACTGCGCGGGCTCTGCAAGACGCCGGTCTGTCCGTCACTGCCGTCGAGACATACACCGGAGCACCCGAGATCTTGGAAGGGCGCGTGAAGACCCTGCATCCCAAGATTGCTGCTGGTCTGTTGGCCGATCGCCGGCAGGATGCTCACCTGGCACAGCTTGCGGCGCAGGGATATCCGCCCATCGATCTGGTGGTCTGCAACCTGTATCCCTTCGCGCAGACGGTCGCGGCCGGTAAGTCCGCGGCAGAGATCATCGAGATGATCGACATCGGCGGTCCCACGCTGATCCGTGCCGCTGCAAAAAATCATGCGGGGGGCGTGGCCGTCTTGGTCGATCCCGAAGACTACGCATCGGTGTGCGCGGCGCTGCAGGGGGGCGGCATCCCGGCCAGTCTGCGTCGACGTCTGGCGGCGCGCGCGTTTCAGATCACGGCGCACTACGATGCCCAGATCAGCCGCTGGTTCGCGCAGCATGCAGCACAGACAGCACAGACAGCAGAGTCAGCGGAGTCAGCCGCGAAAGAAACCCCAGAAACGGGCGATCCGCTGCCGCAGTTCATCCATCACAGCACGCTGCGCTATGGCGAAAATCCACACCAGCGCGCGCGCTTGCTTCGCGAGTTTGGCACCGGATCAGGGGTCGCGTACGCCACGCAGCTTGCAGGCAAAGAGCTGTCCTACAACAACTACCTGGATCTGGACGCGGCCTGTCGCGGGGTGGAAGGGCTGACGCGTCCGGCCTGCTGCGTGATCAAGCACAACAACCCCTGCGGCTTGGCGCAGGCCGATGCGCTGCCGCTGGCCTTCGAACGTGCACTGGCCGCTGATCCCGTCGCTGCCTTCGGCGGAGTGCTGGGCTTCAATCGTCCGCTGTGCGGCGCCACGGTGCAGCGGATCCTGGACGAAAAGCTGTTTGTCGAATGCATCATCGCGCCGGACTTTTCGGAAGAAGCGCGCGCCCTGCTTC
>JAYRFD010000837.1:0-3368 GCA_041908565.1 Polyangia bacterium
CTGTCGGGCCTGATCGCGACGACGTATCAGGTGCTGTCGTCGCGTCCCCTGCGTGGACATCGCGATGCCGTCAACACCGCAGCCTTTTCGCCCGACGGGCGCAGCGTGGTGACAGCCAGCGCAGATGTATCGGTGCGCGTGTTCGATACGACAACCGGCACCGAACGCCAGCGCCTAAACGGCCACGCGGCCAGCGTCAACAGCGCGTCCTATTCACCCGACGGCAAGCGCATCGTCACGGCCAGCGCCGACCACACGGTGCGCCTGTGGGCAGCGGATACCGGACGCATGCAGAGCGTTCTGAACGGCCACAACGGCAGCGTCAACGCCGTGGTGTTTTCGCCCGATGGATCGAAGCTTTTGTCGGGCAGCGCCGACCAAACAGCGCGCATCTGGCCAGCCAGCGCCAGCAACCCAGGCGAGCCGATTGCATCGACGCTGACCTTGAAAGGACACGCGGGCGGCATCAACGGCGTGGCGTTTTCACCCGATGGGCTGCGCGTCGCGACAGCCAGCGAAGACAAGACCGTGCGCATCAGCGACACCGAAAGCGGGCGCGTGTTGGTCACCTTGAACGGCCACTCGGCCGGTGTCAGCGCTGTCGCGTTTTCGCCCGACGGCAAGCAGGTCGTCACGTCCAGCGCCGACCAGATGGCGATTGTCTGGAACGCCAGCGATGGGCACGAGATCGCGACGCTCAAGGGCCACAGCGCCTGGGTCTATGCCGCCAGCTTTTCGCCCGACGGCAAGTACGTCCTTTCGGCCAGCGAAGACGGCACGGCGCGCCTGTGGGATGTCGGCAGCAGCAAAGAGCTTGCGCGTTACACCGGGCACAGCGCCGGCGTCTTGAGTGCCAGCTTTTCGCCCGACGGAGCGTCCTTGGTCACCGGCGGCCTGGATGGCACGGCGCGCGTCCGCTACACGCAGCGCGGCAACTCGCTGACGATGTTTGCCGGGCATGAAAACAGCGTGTTTGCCGTCGCGTATTCTGCCGATGGCAGCCGCGCGGCCACGGCCAGTCTGGACGAACGGGCGGCCATCTGGGACACCAGCACCGGCAGCCGCTTGACCGTGCTGACCGGCCACACCGCTGGCGTCAACACCATCGCGTTTTCGCCCAACGGCCAGCAGGTCGCCACGGGCAGCGATGACAAGAGCGCCCGGCTGTGGGATGTCGGAAGCGGCCAGCCGATCGCGACGCTGCCGCATGGCGGCTGGGTCAACTCGGTGGCGTTTACCGCCGACGGCAAGCGCCTGCTGACCGGCTGCGGCGACTATTCAGCGCGCATCTGGGACTTGAGCAGCACGCCGCCGAATCCGCTGCTGGTTCTAAAGGGCCACAAAGGCAACATTCGCGAAGCGGCGTTTTCGCGGGACCAGCGCTACGTCGCCACAGCCAGCGACGACTTCACCGCGCGCATCTGGGATGTGCAGAGCGGCCAGACGCTGCAGGTCTTCAGCGGGCACACAAGCCGCGTGCGATCGGTCTCGTTTTCGCCAGACGGCAAGGTCTTGGCCACCAGCAGCGACGATGGGACGGCGCGGCTGTGGGCCTGGGATGAAAAAGGAGTGCGCGTGCTGCACACCCTCAAGGGCCATACGCAGCGCGTCCGGTCGATTGTCTTTTCGCCAGCCGGTGATCTGCTGGCGACGGCCAGTGAAGACGGCAGCGCTCGCCTGTGGTCGGTCGCCGAAGGCAAAGAGCTCGCCGCCCTGCGCGGACACGATGCTGGCGTCTGGGACGTGGTGTTTTCCCCCGATGGCAAGTGGCTGCTGACGGCTGGCGAGGACTACACCGCCGTGGTGCATCCAGCCACCCGCGACGGCTTTCGCCAGTTCGCCTGCCGCGTGCTGCGCAACCTGGGTCCCAGTCGCGAGATGAGCGCCGCGCAGCAGCTTGAGCTGCTGCGATCCTGCACGCAAGAGCCCAGTCCCCCGGCCCCGTAAGAGCGCCGATCAGCCCGGCTGACGCGGGCCAAACAGGGCGGTGCCGACGCGAATCAGGGTTGCGCCCTCGGCGATGGCGACTTCGTAGTCGTGGCTCATGCCCATCGAGAGCTCGTGCAGGGTCACCGAAGGTCGCGGGATCGCGGCCTGCTGTTCGCGCAGCCGACGTAGCAGCGCGAAGTACGGCCGCACGGCTTCTGGATCCTCCAGCGCGGGCGGGATGCACATCAAGCCCAGGCAGCGCAGCCGACCGTCCTGCGCGGCGATGGCATCCAGGATGCGCGGCAGATCCTCTGGAGGACAGCCAGCCTTCTGACTTTCGTCGCCGACGTTGACTTGCACCAGGCAGTCCTGCACCAGACCGCCTTCGGCAGCATCGCCGGCAGCATCGCGCAGCCGCCCGATGCGCCCGGCCAGGGCTTCAACCAGCGCAACCGTATCGACCGTGTGCAACAGCGCCACGCGCCCGACGATCAGGTTCACTTTGTTGCGCTGCAGCGGGCCAATGAAGTGCCAGCGCGGGGAAGCAGGCAGCCGCGCAGCGGATAGCTCGGCCTGCTTGTCCCTTAGCTCTTGCGCGTAGTTTTCGCCGAAGTCGCACTGGCCAGCCCGCAGCGCTGCCGCGATGGCCCCCGACGGCTGATGCTTGCTGACCGCCACCAAGCGGACCTGGGCGACCGGGCGACCGACCCGATCACACGCCGCCCCAATTCCGGCGCGCAGGCGGACCAGCGAAGCCGAGACGCGCTGATCCCAGTCGATCGGCGGGCTGTCTTTTGGGCTGGCTGGGTTCACTGGGGCTTCCAGTCGGGCCAGCTTGGCGGCAAAAGCTCCGCAGCCCGCAGGTCGCTGATCACGCTGGAAAGGGGCAGGCCCACGACGTTTTCGTAGCTGCCGCGGATCGCGGTGACGAAACAGGAAAACAGGCCCTGCAGGGCATAGCCGCCGGCCTTGCCGCGCCACTCTTCGCTGCGCAGGTAACCCTCGACCTCGACGGGAAGCAGGGTGCGCACGTCGACCTCGGTCGCGACGGCGCGCTGCACACGAACCACAGAGCCGGCATCGCGCGCGGTGTAGCGCAGGTGGTAACCGGTCACGACGCGATGCGTAGCGCCCGACAGCAGCCCCAGCATCTGGCGCGCGGCCCCGGCGTGCGGCGGCTTGCCCAAAAGGCTGGGGGCGCCATCCGCCGTCGCAACCACCACGGTGTCGGCTGCGAGGATCGGCGCAACCTCGGCCATGCCGGTCTCTCGCGCGACGCGCTGGGCCGCGGCGTCGGCTTTTTCTTGCGCCAGGCGCAGGACCAGGGCTTCGCCTGACTCACCAGGACGCGGGGTTTCGTCGATTTCGACGGGATAGACGGCATGGGGAACCCCGGCGCGCTGCAGCATCGAGATCCGACGCGGCGAGGCCGAGGCCAA
>JAYRFD010000838.1:0-9871 GCA_041908565.1 Polyangia bacterium
AGTCATCGGCGTAGCTGTGTCCTGGATAGGTGGCTTCGGCCAGCGCAAACAGATCGGCGGCTTTTTGATGATCTCCGCCATTGGCGTAGCCGCGCGCGCCTTGGTAAAGCGCCTTCATGTGCAGGTCTTCGTTCTTGGCCACCGACGGAGAACAAGCCTGCGCAGCTTCATCAAACAGCTGGGCGGATCGCTTGCGCTGGCGCTGTTTGAAGACGCTCTGCGCCAGGTTGTAGCGGGCGACACAGCGCTGCGCATCGTCCAGATCGGGCTGTTCCAGCGCCCAGTGATACGCGGCTTCGCTGTCGGCGTTGCGCATGTGATCGAACAACACCTGCGCACGCTGCATCAGCTCGGTCGCGGTAAACGGCGCGGCCCGCCCCGACGCGCTCGACGCTTGGCCCGCGTTGGCGGTCGCGGCGGTCTGACCCACTTGATCGAAGCGCTTGGCGGCCAAGGCCCCAACCGGTTCGTGCGGAGCTTCCAGATACAAGCGGCGCCAGATCAGAAGCGACTCGGCGGGACGACGCAGTGCATCCAAGAGCTCGGCCTGTCGCTGCGCGGCTTCCCAGCGATGGCTGTGCGGACACACGGCGACAAACGATCGATAGGCCAGCACCGCCTTGTTGCGGGTCGCATCGTCGGATCCGCTCTGGCGCAGTGCCTCGCCGGATAGGAAGCGGGCTTCGCAGTCCAGGACCGAATCGCTGGGCACGGTCTGCGCTCGTGAAAGCGCCAGGCTGGGCTTGCCGGAAAGCAGGTACGCACGCGCGCCGAACAGCGCGTGATACGTGCGCAGCAAGGGATAGCTGGCGGACAAGGCATCGAAGTGCGCAGCGGCCCGTGAAGCCAGCGCGACGGATTCGGCACTGCCAGGGCTGCTGGCGGCCGTACGAAGCTGCGCGACGGCCAAAAGGAAGCGAACATGAACATCTTGCGCGACCGTGGGCTGCTGCGACTGCTCGGCCAGGATGCTGGCGGCACCGGCCGCATCGCCGCTACGCAGGCGCTCGGTCGCTTGGGCCAGTGGGCCGCTCGCAAACATCGGGCTTAGGCTCTGCGGATCGAAGGCGGCGACGGCGCTGCCGACCGACAGCGGCTGCAGCTTGACCGGCTCTTCGCGATACACGACGTCTTCGGCGGCGCGCGCGGACTTGGCCGTCCCAAACGCAGCCCACAACAACAGGACAGAGACCACCTGCGCGGTCTCGGACACTCTACGCATGGGCAGAGGCTATCAGCGTAGCTGCACGGAAGCTACTCGCTGAGCAGCGGCCCATCCAGAACGCTGCTGCCCGACGAGGACTTAGCGGCCAGAGCCAGCTGGTCGGCCCACGCCACTTTTAGTTCACTGCTGATTGACGTCAGGCGCACATAGATCACACCGCTGGCCGGGCTGGGGCCGAGCGTCGTCGGTCGCGAAAGAACCTTGCCGTACAGCTCGCCGGGCCGTGGGTTGCCATCGGCATCCAGCAGGCGAAGCTGCACGTTGGCCAAGGTCGCGATCGGCTCGACCGCACCGTCGGGCGAATCGGTCTGCAGGCGCAGTTCCAGGCTGTGCGCGGACAGCGCTTCGATGAAGCCCAGGCTGGCAAGCTCGCCGACCTGCTTGTCTTTCAGCACGCCATAGCGCACCTGCAGCGGCGAAGCCGGTCGCAGCAGCTGTTCTTCAACGCGCGCAAGCTCGACGTGATACGGCGCCGCGACGGCCAGCGCTTCGAAGATGGTCAGCGTGCCTTTGACGCCCTTGGGCGTGATCACTTGGCTGGTGCCGATGCGCAGTGACTCGCCGCAGCGCGCCCGCGTCGTCTCTGAAATCAGCACCTGACCGCCGACCGTGCACGACTCAATGCGCGATGTCAGGTTGATGGTCGATCCCACGACGCCATACTTCGCGCGCAGCTCGGATCCGATGTTGCCGACGACAAGCTCGCCGCTGTGGACGCCGATGCCCATCTCGACTTCTGGCAAGGAATTGGCGCGGTTCCAGTCGTTGACGCCGCGCATGGCGTTGAGCATCTCGATGGCGCAGGCAACGGCCCGGACCTCGTCATCGGCGTGCGGCAAGGGAGCGCCAAAGAAGACCAGGATGGCATCGCCGATGAACTCATCGATGGTGCCGCCATAGCGCGTGATGATGCGCGTCATGGTCTCTAGGTAGTGATTCAGCAGCGCAACGACCGACTCGGGCTCCATCGATCCGCACATGCTGGTGAAGCCGCGCAGGTCGGTCATCAGCACGGTGACAAAGCGACGCTGTCCGCCCAGCGTCAGGCCATCGGGCGAGTCCAAGATCTGCTGCACGACCTGATCGGTCAGATAGCGACCGAAGGTGCGGCGCACGAACTCGCGACCCTCTTCGGCTTTTTCGCGAGCCTTTGATTCCGCGCGCAGGTTCAAGAACACGCAGCCGGCATATGAAAAGAACAGCGCGCTGGCCGGGGCCACGATGCCGATGTACAGCCCGGACAGGAACGCGACGAAGGTCGTCAGCAGAAGCGCCATGCCCAAAAGGACGGCCACGAACATGCCGGCGGATGCGCCCAGAACCGATCCAGCGACGGCGGCCAGAAGACCACACAGCGCCGTTTCGATCAGGCGCAGCGGCAACGTGGCGGAACGAAAGAAGTCTCCGCGCAGGATGTTCGACAGCATGGTCGCGTGATGTTCGACCCCGGGAAAGCCACCCAGCGGTCCGTTGTGTACGTCCGCGGCCGCCAGCGCTGTCGATCCGACAAAGACATGCCGCCCCGTCAGCGCAGAAGCCGGCGATGCCAGGGACCGCAGCTTGCCGACCCGGGTGCGAAAGCGCAGTCGATCTTCATCCAGCACATCAAACGCCGACTCACCCTTTGCCGGATCAGCCGCGTCCTTCGCCGCGTCGCTGGGTGGCGCCTTGGCATCCGCAGATCCAGAGCGCACGTTGAGTTCAATCAGGCGTCCGGGATCGATCGAGTAGCGCGCGATGCCCGCGATCTCGGCCCCGGGCCGCAGGGCTTCGGCGCCAAGCGCGCTGGCTGGAACGGGACGACCATCGACCGTCACCTGGGTGGTCTCGTCCAGCAGAAATTCTTGGTCTTCGCCCATCGGGCTTTCGCGCAAAGTCAGCGCCGCATCGGCGCGCACCAAGGCTCGCAGCGACATGTAGCGCACGGCCCCTGCATCCAGGCTGTGTCGCCCCTGATAGCGCACCAAGGTGCGTCCCATCTCGTCGATCGGAATGCGTCGCTGGCCGCCCAAATCGACGTGCGATCCGGGAACCACGTGCACCTTTTCCAGCGGCACCGACAAGGCATCGGCCGCCAGCCGCAGCGACAGCGAGGGGAACAGTCGATCGCCCAGGCGGGCCACGGTCAGCGAGTGGCGCAGGACATCATCGCCATCCAAGACAACATTGGCCATCGCCACGCCATGCGCGCGCTGCGAGATCACGTCCAGGACCACAGTCGGCGCCATCGGTCGACGGCTGATCAACGAAAAGTCGGGCAGATCTCGCGCCGATTCGTGCATCGGAAGCTGGTTCTTGGCCAGCACATCGTGCGCAGCTTCTGACAGCGGGGACGCTCCGCTGGCTGGGCTAAGCAGCAGCGTGAAGTAGATGTTGCCGGCACGAGCAGCGGACTCACCAACGGCGCGATCCCACTGTGGATTTTCGCGGCTGCCTTCGACCAGCGCGATATCGAAGGACAGACTGGCCGGCTTCGATCGGCTGACCACATCGATCAGTCGAGCATAAATCGCACGCGGCAGCGGCCAGCCATAGTGCGCAATGGTGTCGTCATCCAAGCCAATGACGGCGACATCATTCAGCGCTGCCACATCGGCCGTTCCAGTTAGGCGCTCGGCTTCCGTCTGAAGTGGATAGCGCAGCGCATACCACCGATCGAAGGCGTTGGCTTCCAGGCGCTGCTCGATGGGTGAAAGCTCGACGATGACGCTGACCACAATGGTGGCCAGGCCGCCGACCAAAAGAGCGCGGAACCAAGCGCTGTGTTGACGCAAGGAAGGCGGAATCAGCGATGGCAGCCAGGCTTCGCTGGCGACCAGCACCCGACGCAGCGCCTGCACAACGATCAAAAGCTCGGCGCGCAGGGTCCAGACCGAAAGCAGCGTGATGCCCAGAAGCAGCGGCCACAGGGCCAGCGCAACGATCGATCCGTTAGGCCCCGGCAGACGCGCGTGGATCAGGCCGGTTATGCGCAGCCGCACAAGCCAGCCCAGGACGCACAGGCTGGCCAGGACCAGCGCAAACAGCAGACGATACAGACGCGACCGCATGATCTTAGGGCGCGACATCGAAGGAATAGATCTTGGATGCGGCGCCCTGGAAACCAGCCGCATTGCGTGCCACGACGCGCCAGAACCACTTGCCGGCCGAAAGCCCCGGCTTCACGACGGCTTTGGGGGTCGTGCTCGTAAGCTGCTCAGCATCCAGCAAGAAGTCGGCATCGCGCGCTAGCTCCACCCGATAGCTGGTGGCGCCTGGGACCTCGGAATAGATCAGCTCTCGATTTGCGGGCAGCGATCCGCGCAGGGGCGCCACGACCTTGGGTTCTGCCGGCAGCGGCAGCGGTGGTTCGACGGTGCCTTGGCTGGTCACGCGAGCCCCCTGCCCTTGCGACACCTCGACGGGAGGCGCGCTGGGATCGAGCGCACTGCCCAGAAGGACCCGGCCTTCCAGCGTTTCCAGCAAGGTGGACCCAGCGGCATCAGAGCCAAAGCGCAGGACCGTTCCGCGCACCGATGCGACGGCCACCCGTGTGCTGGCTTCAAAGCTGGATCCCGCGCCGGCCTTGCGCACATCGGCTTCGATCTGTCCGCGCACCACGTCGACTCGCACGGTTCGAGCCCCCGGAGTCGCGGCGCTTGCATCGGCAAACAGGATCTTGGCCATCTTGATCTGCGTGTTGCGCAAAAGCCGAATGCCGCTGCCATCTTTTAGCTGCAGCAGCGCCTGTCCGTCTTCGCGCGTCTCGATGAGGTCGTCGGCCAGAAGCGGCATCGCGGGCTCGGCGGGACGCATCGACTTGTCATCGGTCCCCACGCGCACCTGGCCATGCAGGTTCGAGATACGAGCCACCACATTGTCGGGAGCACGCTCGGTGTAGCGCACGACGACGCCCGCTGGTTCACCCTCTGCCGCCCGCGCCGCGATCGCAAACACGCGCCCCCGCGGCTGCCCAGCCATGACCAGCGCATCGGCGACTGCCTTGGCGCTGACCAGTCCTTTGCCGTCCCCGCGTTCGCTGTCGGGTGCGCGAAAGGCGACGGTGATCGCTCGCACCAAGCGGTTGCGTTCGACGGCGCTGTGGATTTCGCTCATGCAGCGCTTGCCGGGATCGGTCGCTACCCAGTCTGCGGTCAGCGCTTTGCCCGTTTTGATCAGCCCCGCTTGCAGCGATAGCGATCCGCACGCCTGTTCGGCCCAAGCAATCGCAGGCCGCTGCGACCACGCCATCGTGATCAAGCACAGCGCCAGCCAGCCGATGCGGTGGCGGTCCCCAAGGATCCTGCGGTTCATTTTCGATCTCCTTGCAGGACGAATTCGACGCGGCGATTGCGCGCCCTGCCTTCTGGGGTGGTGTTGGGAAAGCGAGGCTGCGTGGCGCCATAGCCGCGCGCCGCCAGACGGTCGGCAGCAATGCCTTCCTTGATCAAGAAGGCCCGCACGCTGTCGGCTCGCTGCTGCGACAGCGCCAGGTTGCGCGCTGGATCGCCGCCGCTGTCGGTGTGCCCTTGGACCTCTAGGGACACCTTGGGATAGCGACGCAGGATCTTGGCCACCGCGCGCAAAAGCGCATGCGAAGCCGGCGCGACCGCGACCTGCCGACGCTGGAACTGCACCTGCTGGTTTACTTCGATGCGATCGCCGGCTGCCGACACCTGCACTTGCAGAGCATTGGCGGGCGCGATGTCTGGGCAGCCGTCTTCGTCCTCGTAGCCGTTCTGCGTCTCGGCTTCTAGCGGGCAGCGATCTTGAGCATCCAGGATCCCATCTTCATCGTTGTCGAGATCAGGACAGCCGTCTTCATCTTCAAAGCTGTCTTTGTCTTCCGCACTGATCGGACAGCGATCTTCTTCGTCGGGAATTCCATCTTTGTCGCTGTCTTCGGCAGCCGCGACAGCGATGACTGAAGCAGCGCCGGCAGTCGGCGCAGCCGGGCTGGCTGGACGACTTGCAGAAGGCTCGGTCGGGGATGCGCCCGCCAGCACACCGCCCTGAATTCCTGTGGGTCCGGAAGCAGAGCCGGACGAAGAAACCGCTGCCGATGTCGCCGTTGAAGACGATGGAAGTACGCTGGCAGCGGGAGCCTGAAAGCGCAGAGCCCGCGCCGCTTGCAGAGCCAGCGGAGACTCTGGGCAGCCATCGTCATCGCGAATGCCGTTCTTGGTCTCTGGCTCATAGGGACAGCGGTCTGCATCATCCAAGATCCCGTCCCCATCTGCATCGTCACCGGGAGGCGCATTCGTCGCTGCAGCCGCCGGCACGGTGGTCGACACGGCGGTCGGTTTCGCAGCCACGTCGGGCTTGCTTGGCCCCACTGAAGGCGACTTCCCAAGTGGTGGCGAAGTTCGTTCTGGCGTTGTGGTCGAAGGTAGCGGCGCGGTCGAAACAAGGGCCGGCGAATCCGCTGCGGCATCGGATGATGTAGCGGTCGAAGATGAAGCAAGGCGACGCGGCGAGATCGCGATGCGCAGCAAGCCGCGCGCATCCGGTGTACCTGGCGTCGCGAAGTCGCTGCCGACTGCTGCGCCGACGTGCATCATGGAACCGACTTGAAGCTGTGCACTTAGCATCAGCTGGCCGCGCAAGACATCCTGCGACCCGGCATCCAAGCGCGTCACGCGCGCCGCAAACAGCCCTTCCAGCGCGATGTGCAGGCGCTCGGCCGCGGTGACATATCCCAGCGCCGCCGCAAGCTGAACCTCGCTGCCTGCGCGTATCGATCGTTCGTCGGTGCCCAGCACTGCATCGGGGCGATACAAGAAGCCCGCGTTGAACGTCCAGCGCAGCGCGTGCGGCAGAGTCCCCGCCAGGATGAAGCGCGGCAGAACGCGCGGGCCCGAGTCGCCTTGATGTGTGACATACGCCGACCCAGCCGGGATCCACGCGTCCAGGCTCACGTGCACCGAAAACGGACTTTGTTCGGGCTGTTTCCACAGCGCAAAGATGGCGCCCAGTCTGGGATCGCCGATGGCCGCACCTTCTAGTGGTGCAATGCCTGCGCGCGCATCCGTGGTGCCGCGTTCAAGCAAGGTGATGGGCAAGCTCGCCCGCAACAGCAGCCACCGCAGCGGTGCACCTGCGACATCCAGCGATCCTTGCAGCGCATGATCGACGATTGCGGGCAGCGGGCCACTTCCATCGGAAAACTGCAGTGGGCGATGCGCATACCCCAGGGTTAGAGCGACCGCGAAGCGCTGCTGCGGCGCGAACCAGGGACGATCGGCCAGGAACAGCGGGCTTCCAGCCGTGGTCGATTCATACCGTTCCAGGCGAAAACCCGTGAC
Source organism: Polyangia bacterium (assembly GCA_041908565.1). GTDB lineage: Bacteria > Myxococcota_A > Polyangia > Palsa-1104 > JAEUJZ01 > JAEUJZ01. Next base: position 7,510 of record JAYRFD010000838.1, read on the forward strand.
CTGCGACATGGGCAGTGGCTGCGCTTGGCCATGCGCGACTTGCGGTGTCGCAGCAGCAACGCACAAGACCCCCAACCCCAACATCGACGGCAAGACCCGAACACAGAGAGCATGCATGTAAGTTCTCAGAATGCATCGTACCGCGTCGACGGGCTGCAGCTCAATCCGTTGGCTTACGGTTTTGCTCGTCGAGGTCACGTACCTACACGGCGGGTTCGCCCCCACACGGGCGATCCAACCTGCAGGCTTGACCGCGTTGCTTCCGATCCTCGATCATCTCGACTATGAGTGAAAATCCGCCGGCCCCGCCTGCCTCCGCTACGGGAGGCAGCGCAGAGGCCGAGGTCGATCCGCGCATCGGCGCAACGTTTGGCAAGTACACCATCGTCCGTCTGCTGGGTCAGGGAGGCATGGGCAAGGTGTACGAGGGCCAGGACACGGGCCTCAAGCGCACCGTCGCGGTCAAGTTCCTGCCGGATGAGCTTCTGAAGAAGCCCGACGTCATCGAGCGCTTCATGCGCGAGGCGCAGGTGGCGGGGCGTCTGAACCACCCCAACATCATCGCCATCTACGACGTCGGCAAAGACGATCGCGGCTGCTACATGGTCATGGAGCTTTTGAGCCCCGCCAGCTCGTCCAGCCGCATCAAAAAGAAGGGCGCGTATCCGTGGATGGTCGCGACCCGCATCATCGCGGACTGCTGCGCCGCGCTGAAGGTCGCGCACGAAGCGGGCATCGTCCATCGCGATATCAAGCCGGACAACATCCTGTTTTCCACCAATGGCGTGGTGAAGCTGGTCGACTTTGGTCTGGTCAAGCTCGTCGAAGACGATCTGCACCTGACGCAAAGCGGCATGCTGTGCGGCACGCCGATGTACATGAGTCCCGAGCAGGCCAGCAACAAGACGCTGGACCCGCGCAGCGACCTGTACTCGCTTGGTGTGACGTACTACGCGCTGCTCACCGGGCAGGCTCCGTTCACGGGCGAAGGCATCCCGCAGATCCTGCTGAGCCACCTAAAAGATCCGATTCCCGATCCGCGTCAGCTGGTTCCCGAAATTCCAGAGTCCTGTGTCCAAGTGCTGATGCACGCGACAGAAAAAGATCGCGATGCACGCTATCAAGGCGCCGGCGATATGGCGCATGACCTGGAAGCGATCCTGGCCGGTGCGCCGATGCGCAACGCGTCGGTCTTCGCGATGGAAGAAGCCGCGCTGGGTGGCGGCCCGCCGCCGCCGCCGCCAAGCTCGCTGATGCGCACGTCGCTGGGTGGCGGAACACAGGCCCCGGCCGGCATCAGTCAGTTTGGTCTTTCGGCGGTTCGATCGGGCATCGGAACAGCGGCCGCGGGCCAGGTGGATCAAGCAGAGCCCCCGTCACGGCGAGGCTTCCTGCTGGCATCGGGCCTGGGCTTGGCGGGACTTGCCGCGGGTGGCCTGTACTTCTGGCAGAAAGGCAGCGCGAAACCCATTGGCGATGGGACGCATGGCCCTGCGGTTCGTCCGCCGCCACAGAAGGTCTCGACCGAGGCGATCAAGGTGGGCATCCTGCACTCACTGACGGGCGCACTGGCCGTCAGCGAGCGGCCCCTGGCCGATGCATCGCAGCTTGCGATCGAAGAGCTAAATGCCAAAGGCGGCGTGCTGGGTCGCTTCGTGCAAGCCGTTGCGCTGGATGGCAAATCGGAAGTGACTGCGGATTCCGCCTTCACCAAGGCCGCGCAGCGCTTGGTCGAAACCGACAAGGTGGCGGCGGTGTTCGGTGGCTATGGCTCGGCGGCGCGCAAGCTGATCGTGCCGTACTTCGAAAAGGCCAACTCGCTGCTGTTTTATCCCGCGCCCTATGAAGGTCTGGAAGAGTCAGCGAGCGTCATCTACACCGGCTCGGCCCCGAACCAGCTGGCGATTCCCGCCATCAAGTGGTGTGTGGAAGAGCTGAAGGCCAAGCGATTCCTCTTCGTCGGCACCGACGGTCTGCGGCCCCACGCCATTGCTGCCATCATCAGCGATAACGTCAAAGATGTCGGTGGCGAAATGGTAGGGACCCAGTTCGCGCTGGTCGGTGAGCTGGACTTCGCAGCCGTCGTCAAAAAGATCGAAAAAGCCAAGCCGCAAGTCATCTTGAACATGCTGGTGGGCGATTCGACGGTGGCGTTCTTCAAGGCGCTGTCTGACAACGACATCTCGCCGCGCACGCTTCCGGTCCTGTCCTTCGCGCTGGGTGAAAACGAGCTTGCACAGATGGGCAGCGCCACACCGGCCGGCAACTACGTCGCGCGCACGCGCTTCCCGATGGCCGCGACCTCCGGTGATGACAGCTTCATCGCGCGCTTCAAGAAGAAGTACGGCGCGCATCGCCCGAT
>JAYRFD010000839.1:0-2560 GCA_041908565.1 Polyangia bacterium
ATCGAAGACGGCTCCGGTGTCGACGAACAGCGCCCCCACCCACGGCCAGGGCAGCTTCTGCGAAATGGCGAACTCCCACTCGATCTGCGACAGGATGCGGACGTTGCCGCCCTGCGGCACCACGCGATACGCCAAGTCGTTGAACAGCGATCCGACGGGTGCGCGCACCTCTTCGGCCCGCAGCGCATCGTTGTCGTAGCCGCGCGTGGTGGTATCGCCGCCCGCGAAGAAGCGCTCGACGACGGGCAGCGCCGGACGCAAAAGGGGGATGCCATAATTGACGCGCAGGTTCAGCTTGATGTTGAAGCGGCGCATGCCGTGATACGGCCAGCCGTCTTCCGTGCGCAGCACCGGCCCGTGCGGCTTCAAGAACATCGACTGGAAGGCCAGCGCAATAAAGCTGCCGTCTCCGTCGAAGGAATTGACCTCCAGTGAACAGCACAGCGATCCGGTGACCTGTCCCGACACCAGAAAGCCGCTGTACGGCATAACCGGGTTGATCGGCACGGGGCGGTTGCGCAGCCGCAGGCCGGGCGCCTCCAGGCCTTCGCGCCGTTCCCAGACGATGCCGGCCGACAGCTTCAGCGACTGCGTCTGATCGCCGTTGCTGGGCAGCGACGTTGTGCCCTCGGCGCGATACAGCGGGACTTGGATCTGGCTGAAGTTCAGCTCCAGCCGAGTGAAGATGCGCACCGTCGGCTGCAGCAGGCGCCCTTGGTCGTCGGCCGATGTGTAGAACGCGCGCGTCAGCTCTGCATTGGCGCCATAGAAGTTGACCAGACCGACGCTGTAGCGGTTCTCGTTGCGCCAAAAGCCGCTCAGATCCAAGCGCAGGAAGCGGCTCCACAGACGGGGCTGCGCGATGCGCAGCAGCAGCGACTGCACGCGGACACCGAACTCGCCGCGCACCTCGACTTCCGTGCCAACCCCCAGGACGTTGCGCCACATATAGCTGGCCGTTCCGTAAAACGGGTTGTCCGTCGATACGCCGACGGCGATGTTCAGCTCGCCGATGCTGTCATAGCGCTCGATGACCTCGACCAAGATCGGGATCGGGTTCCGGTTTAGCTTCCAGCCCTTCTGCCGCGCTTCCAGACGGAACTCATCGGTCTCACCGGGGTTTGGCGTGATGCGCACCGAGTTGAAGATCTGCCGCGACAACAGGTTCTGCTGCGCCTCCAACAGCTTCTGGAAGTCATAGGGATCGCCTGGTCGGAACGGCAGATCGCTGCGGATCAGGCTCTCGCGCGTGACGAAGTTGCCGCGGATCAAGACAGGGCCGAATACGACGGGCTCGCTCTCTTCGATGCGCCAGTGCATCACCACGCGATCGTGCGCCGCATTCCAGGTCGACTGCGCGGCGTCGATGCTGGCATAGGGACGACCCACCGACGAAAACAGCCGCACCAGGCTCTGCTTGTCGCGCTCCAGCGACTCCAGCGTATAGGGCCGGTTCGCCGTCAAGGCCAAGACCTGGCGCACCTGCTCTTCGCTTTGGCCGTGGGGCCCGACGAACTCGATCTCGACGGCGTCGACCAGCTCGCGGCGGCCTTCGTGGATCGCGAAGCGCACGACCAAGTCACTGTCCGCACGCGCAACATCCAGCGCGGTGTCCAAGCCCAGAAGCGGGGCGCTTTCCAGAGCAGCCCGCGAACGCGCGACGTAGGCGCTGATCCGCGGCTGCGGATACCCTTCCCGACGGTAAAACTCCTCCAGGCGCCGCACATCCTGTTCCAGCTGAATCGCCGAAGCAAAGCCGCCCTGACCCAGCCCGATCGCGCCCAAGCGGGGGTAACGACGCGTCGTGATCAGCTCGGCCAAGCGCCCCTCGCCATAGCTCAGCTGATTCGCGGGATCGTCGCTGACGAACTCCAGCTCGCGCACCTTGAACTGCGGTCCTTCGTAGATCTGGAATTCGACCTGCATGGGATCGCCGGTGCGATCGCGCCAGCGCCAGTTGACGCGGGCCTCGAAGAAGCCGCGCTGCTGATACAGGCGGAAGATGTTGCGCGCGCTCTCGTCTAGCTCGTTGGCGCTGGCGTAGTTGTCGCGGAAGATCGTCACCGCGGCCCGCAGGTCGTCGGTCTTGATGCGCTTGCTGCCCGGAAACAGCAGCGTGATGCGACGTCGTTCTTCGATCGCCAGATCCAGGTCGACGCGTCGCTGTCGCGGGTCGGGGTGGACCTCGCGCTTGGTCAAGCGGACGCCGGCGTAGCCCTGCGACTGGTAGTAGTCGATCAGCCGCTTGAAGTCGTCGTTTAGGCGCTCGGTGCTGGTGCGGCCAAACCACAGACAGCAGTGATCGAAAAAGTCCGCCAGCTGATCGCGCGACATCAGCGAAAAGCCGGTGGCGCGAATCTCGCCGACGTTGTAGCGCAGGCGCAAAAAGCCAGCGTTCAGACGAACCCGCACGTACACGTCGACCAGGCCCGGTGCTTCGGGCGGCCAGCTCAGCTCGATGAGCACCGACGCGCCGTAATAGCCTTTGCGCTGCAGGAAGCTGACCAGCTCTTGCTCTTGCTTGCCGATCTCGGCGGCCAGCGCATCGCCTTCGGGCAGG
>JAYRFD010000840.1:0-3996 GCA_041908565.1 Polyangia bacterium
CCCGTGGGCGAGCGCATCGCCATGCTGACCGCGTATGACGCCAGCTTTGCCCGCCTGTGCGATCAGGCTGGCACCGACGTGCTTTTAGTCGGTGATTCGCTGGGCATGGTCATCCAGGGGGGCGACAACACCCTGGGCGTGACCATGGAGCACATGATTTATCACTGCCGTGCGGTCGCTCGCGGGGTCAGTGCGGCGACGGGGCGGGCCATGATCGTCGGCGACCTGCCGTTCATGTCGTATCAGACCGGCGTCGACGAAGCGCTGCGCAACGCGGGACGCCTGATCAAAGAAGGCGAAGCCGAAGCCGTGAAGCTGGAGGGCGGCGCGGAATACGCTGATCTGGTCGCGCGAATGGCTCGCATCGGCATCCCGGTGATGGGACACATTGGCCTGACGCCGCAGTCGATTCATTCGCTGGGCGGCTACCGCGTGCAGGGACGCGAACAGACGCAGGCCGATCGGCTGATCAAAGATGCGCAGGCGCTGGCCGATGCCGGCTGCTTTGCCATCGTCCTTGAGTGCGTTCCCAAAGAGCTTGCGGCCGAGATCACGCGGCAGCTTTCGATCCCGACGATTGGCATCGGCGCGGGCCCCGAATGCGACGGGCAGGTGCTGGTCCTTTACGATCTTTTGGGCATGAACGAAGAGTTCCGCCCACGCTTCGTCAAGCGCTACGACAACCTGGCGATGCGCGTGCGCACGGCCGTCGACACCTATATCGCGGAAGTGCGCGATGGCGAATTCCCGGCGCCAGAGCACACGTTTGGTCGTGAAAAAGATCCTCGGCCTGCCCCCAGCGCAGCATCTCCGCGCGTCGCCGCAGCCGGCGGCGTGGTGTCCGAAATCGATCCATCGGCGGGCCTGTCCTGCGTGCCGCTGCAGCCGCTGCCCGGCGGCAAGCGCTGACGACGTCTGGCTGATTTTTCCGACGACAACTCCAACGACAACAGGGATCCTCTGCGATGTGGCACCACGGCATCGAAGTGATCGAAAGCCCGGCGCAGATGCAGGCGCGGGCCATGCAAGCGCGCGCATCTGGACAGCGCATCGCCTTTGTCCCGACGATGGGCTTCCTGCACGAAGGACACGTATCGCTGCTGCGGCAAGGACGTGCGCGCGGCGATCTGCTGGTGCTGTCGATCTTCGTGAACCCGATGCAGTTTGGCGCCAACGAAGACCTGTCGCGGTATCCGCGTGACTTCGACGGCGACCTGCAAAAAGCGGCCAGCGCGGGCTGCGATCTGGCCTTCTGCCCGACGCCAGAAGCCATGTATCCGGTCGGCTTTCAGACGCGGGTCGCAGTGACGGAAGTGCAAAAAGGACTGTGCGGTGATCATCGCCCCGGTCACTTTGCCGGCGTCGCCACCGTCGTGCTGAAGCTGATCAACATCGTGCAGCCGCAGGTCCTTCTGCTGGGCGAAAAGGACTATCAGCAGCTACAGGTCATCCGGCGCATGGTCCGCGATCTGGCGCTGCCCGTTGAAGTGCAGGGCTGCTCGCTGATTCGCGATCACGACGGGGTGGCCCTGTCATCGCGCAACGCCTACCTAAGTCCGACCGAGCGCGTGCAGGCCCGGGCCTTGTCGCAGGCCCTGTTCGCGGCGCAGCGCGCCTACGCCGCGGGCGAGCGTCGCCGCGATGTGCTGCTGGATCTGGCTCGATCGATCGTGGACGCGCAGCCGGCCCTGCGCTTGGACTACTTGGATCTGCGCGATGCCGGCGATCTGACGGCGGCTCCGTCGACGCTGACCGAGCCAGCGGTGCTGCTGGTGGCCGGCTTCATCGGTCGCACCCGCCTGATCGACAACCTGATCTTGTCTGCCGCAGAAACCTAGTCGATGAATCGAACCATTCTTATGGTTCTTGGTTCGATTGATTGACGATCGGCGCGCGAGCGAAGCGCCAGACGCCAGGGGGATCGATGGCGCAGCGACTGATGCGTGAATCGACGGGTGCGCCGTGCTGGGCCAGGCAGGTCTGCGGATCGCCTTCGCCTGGCGTCGCGGCGAATTCGGGATCCCAGGGCATGACGATCTCGATGCCGCCCCCGGCACTGCCACGCAAGCGCGGCAACAACACCACCGGCTGCCGTCGTCGACACGACTGCAAAAGCTGCGACAAAAGCGACGTTCCTGGCACGCGATCGCGCAGAGTCCGGTCGATCTCGGCCTGCAAATCTTCCAGCGTGCACACCGTCGGAGGCGGCAAGTTCAAGCCGTCTTCGGCATACGCCCGAATCGCCGCCCGCGGGCTAAGCCAGCGCAGATCGAACACCTCTTTTTCGTCGACAACCGGCGTCTGATCAGCGGGCATGGCCCACAGAAAGAAGTCGGTGTCAAAGCGCTTGGGCTCGGCAGATGGCGTGATCCAGCGCGCGAACGGCACCAGATCCGACAGGTCGTGCACGCGCAGGCCGGCTTCTTCGGAAAGCTCGCGCGCGGCACAGCGCTGCGTGGTCCAATCGGGCGTCGGCTGGCTATCGCTGTCGTCGACGCGCCCGCCCGGAAAGACGTAGGCATTGGCCATAAAGCTGGCGCGATGCCCACGGCGAACCAACAGCACTTCGACCGGATCGATCGGGGTCTGGGCCGGGGTCTGGGCCGGGGTCTGGGGCTGTGACGGGCGGTCCCGCAGGACCAGGATGGTGGCAGCGCGTCGCGGTGTGTTCATTGGCTGAAGCGGGTAAAGAGGTCGCGCAGATCCGGCGGGATGTCGCGCGACTTGAAGCTGTCCATGTCGATGCAGGCCAGCGTGATTTCGGCGGTGACGCAGTGCACGCCGTCGCGGTGACGGTGGCCTTCGTAGTGCAGGGTCAAGCTGCGTTGGCCCAGACGCGGCACATGCAGCCCGATGTCCAAGCTGTCGCCATAGCGCAGCGGCTGCTTGAAGTCGGTCTCGACATGGACCGTCGGAAAACCGATGCGCTGCTTGTCCAAAAGCTCGTAGTACGAGCAGTGGCTGAGGTTGAAGAAGTCCTCGAACGCCTCGTGGAAATAGATGTAGTACTTCGGGTAGTAGACGATTCCGGCGTGATCCACGTCGCCGAAGCGGACCTGAATGGACGTGCGAAAGGGCATGGCTGGGACGGGCGCTTGGCGTGACTACAGGGTCAGGTTGACGGTGCCGCGCAGGACTTCGCGCACGCGGCCTTCGACTTGCACGGTCTTGCCGTCGCACTGCGCGCGCAAAAGGCTGCGTCGACCGGGTGCACCTTCGACGCGACCGCGCGGCGGACCTTGGTCGATCTCGACGGTCTGGCCCGGCTGCAGGATGTGGTGGTGATGCAGGAACACGGCCAGCGCAGCGGCGGCGCTGCCAGTTGCCGGATCTTCTTGCGGAGCATCCGACGCAAAGAAGCGAGCCCGCACACGCAGCGGCTGATCGCTCTTGCGACCGTCGCGCAGACCTTCAGAAAAGGCGAAGGCCATGATGCCAAGCTCGGCCCCAAGCATGCGTTCGGCCACGACGACATCGCGATACGAAGACTCGATGGCGTCGACATCCGCCGCCGTGCGCAGCGGCACGACAAGCTGCAGGGCGCCGCCATTTACCACCTGCGGATGCAGCAGTCGATCGCCGCTTGTGCCTTGCGAGCTAACGGGCAGCGCGGTGCTCAGCCGATCGGAAGCCAGTCCCAGGGCTGGGGGCAGCCAGGCCAGACGCTCGTCGGTAATGGGCGCGCTCTTGACGCCGATGCGGTCGTGGGAAAAGCGAGCGCGCTCGGGCTGGGTGCCACCTTCGATCGAAACGGGCACGACGCCCAGTCCAAGCTGCAGGCGAACCGTGGTGCGCGGCGCGGTCCAGGGCAGCTTGCCGTTTAGCAGCAGCGCGCAAGCCGTGCCCAGCACCGGATGGCCCGCAAACGGGATCTCTTTGGCCTGCGTGAAGATGCGAACGCGCGCGTCGGCCTCTGGATGCGTCGGTGGGTAACAGAACGTGGTCTCGGACAAGCTCAGCTCGCGAGCCAGCGGCAACAGCGACTCGTCCGGAATC
>JAYRFD010000841.1:0-3153 GCA_041908565.1 Polyangia bacterium
GCTGAGCGCACGCATGGCGTTACTAAATTCGTAGCCCTGGCTTTGATCCAGCCGCAGAAAGTCATCGGTTTCGTCCAGCAAAAAGACCTGATGCTCTGATGAATGGCGCAGCACAGACTGATAAAAGGAATCCGGTGTGTCGGTAGAAAGATGGGGATATTTTCCATGCAGGGAATGCAATTTTCCATTGGGAAGGTGTTGACTGTAAATGATGAGATTCGGATATCTTCGTGTTAATTCGCGATTAAATGCAGAGATGAGAGAAGTTTTTCCCATCCGCCGCGGACCAATTAATAGAAAATTACGTCGATAGTGATGCAATAGGTGTTGCAGTTCCTGATTGCGACCAAAGAAGAAGCGCGCCTCTGCATCCGATAAGCCATTGCCGCCGACCCGATACGGCAGGATCTGGCTGCGGTCGCACTGCTCGACGATGGCGCGACACAGGTGCTGCTTGGCTGCGGGGAAGGTCGGCGCAAACAGGATGGCGCGCTGCTGCGCCTCCGAAAGAAAGACGAAGACCGTGGCCGGATGCGCTGCGACCAGCGCCTGCTTGACGTCGGCGGGCGGCGGGCCATAGCGGGATCGTTCCAGCACCAGAATCAAGGGCGGCGCCCCCAGCTGATCGCGCGGGCACTGGATCAGCTCGGTGTGCGGCGGACTTGCGGGGTCGCGGCTGCAGACGATCAGGCAGCGCTCGGTCTGAACCAGCAACAGCGGCGCTAGCTGCGCGCGGAAGCCCAGAAGCTCAGGGGTTCGCAGTGCGGGAGACTCGGTGGGATCTAGGCGGGCCAGCAGCGCTTGGCACAGCGCGGCGACGCTAGAGGTCGGTGAATCGACGAACTGCAGGGCTCGCTGGAAGCGGTAATCATCCAGCCCGGCGGCCGTCAGGATTCGCTGCCGCAAGTCGGGCTTGCCGCGTTCAGCCTCTGTCTGAGCGAGGAAAAGGTTGAGCGCAGGTAGATCGTCCAGTCGGTACTGCGCCAGAGGGTCCTGCCCGGTACGTAGAGCGCGGACGGCGGGGTGATTGCGGGTGGCATTGGTCCATGCTTTCCGGGCGACACACCAGGCCAGCCATACTAGGAACAGCAGGCCCGGCCCGCCCACCATCCAGTGCAGATATCGCCACCACCACGGACCCAGCTGGATATCGATGCACGCCTCCACCTTGTCGCCATAAAGCGGTTGGGCTGACAGGCAGAAGACATGGGGCTGCCAAGGCCACAGCCGACCGGGCTCGCGAAATAGCGTTAGCGTCAACCAACCAGAAGATCCGCCGGGTGCCAGACGCATGATGTCGTCGGGAAGCTGGCCGGCCCGCAGCGCGCTTGATCCTGCGTCGCGGCTCTGCTGCCAGCGGATCCACAGCGCGGCACCCGAAGCGCCATCGTTAACCAGAGATGTTCTGACGACAGTCGGTCCAAACGACTGCACCGGTTCTGCCGTTAGCTGCAGCTTAAGTTGGGGCGACAGGGCTGGACGGGGCGGTTCCTGCGGTCGGAACATCCCATTGTTGTCGACCTGCCAAAGAAGGCCGCCGGAGTCATTGCGAAACAGTCGGCCGCCTGCTTGGGGCAGGGCTTGCCAGCTGGCCCATTCGTCATTCGCTTGCCACAGAACCGCCTGCGGTTTGGTCAGATCGCCGAGGGACATCAGCACCACCCGGCCCAGGCCGGCGATCGCCAGAAGCTGGGTCTTGGGGTGGGCTGCAAAGGATAGAATCCCGTCGCTGCGCGGTGCATCTTTGGCGGTCGCGAGCGGAATCGGCGAGGTCCAAGCCAGCTCTTTGTGTGTCGTCAGATCCCAGCTGCGCAGGCCGCCGGCGCGATCGGGCACGATCAGCCGCTGCGCCTGCACAGCGAACAGCGAACCGAGCACAGGCTCGGTGACACCGCGCTCGGGCTCGGCGTGGGTCAGCGTGGCAATGGGGCGACGCTCGGCGACGTGCCACAGGCGGACCTCGCTGGCGGCTGCGGCAGCCAATTGATTCCCGTCGTCGCTCACCAGCAAAGATCGAATGCCGGCCGCATGTGCTTCCAGCGTGTGGATAGTCTTGCCCTGCGTTACATCCCAGAAGCGCACCGTGCGGTCGTACGAGCCCGAGAACAACAGGTTGCTGTCGGCTGGGCTAAAGGCCAGGGCGGTGACGCTGTCGCGGTGGCCTGGCAGGTCGGCGATCAGCCGCGGGGTGGTCTCTAGGTCCCAGATTCGCACCCGTCCATCGTCCGACCCAACTGCAAGCCGCCGCCCGTCGGCGCTAAAGGCCAGGCTACGCAGCCATGCACCCGCCACCGTGGGCGTTTCGGCGGTGGATGCCTTGCGGGTAGACCCTTCATCCGGCCAGGGCGTGGCTTCGCACGTGTCGCCGTGAAAAAGTCGCAGCATACGACTTTCGTTGACCACCGCGAGCTGATCCCCCGTCGGTGGCCGGAAGGCCAAGGCGCGGACCGGGCCATCGCCTGGGGGCGTGCGGCAGCTCAGCCGCCATTCCGGCGCCTGCCCAGGCTGTCGCTGCCAGATCCGCACCTGCCCGTCGTCGGACGCGGTGGCCAGCCGAGCTCCATCCGGGCTGATGGCCAGGCTGCGAATCCAGTCCGCATTGCCGCGCAGGCTGCGCTGCGGCTGGTAGTGCGCTGTCTCATACAACGTGATCCCGGCTTCTTCGGATGCGATGGCTAGCTCCCGCCCGTCGGGGCGAAAGGCCAGGGCCGTGACGGCGCCGTCTCGCTTGATCTCTTTCGGTTGTGCCTGGCTGTCCAGCGCATGAATCCAGACCCTGCGATCTTCGGTCGCGACGGCCAGTGACTTGCCATCTGGGGAAAACGCCAGCGAGGTACTCCTTTTGCCACTGGCGGATGCGAGCAGCCGTGCTGTCCCCGTCTTTGGGTCGAACACTTGAACGGTGCCGTCGTAGGCGGCGACGGCCAGCTTCAGAGCATCCGGGCTGAAGGCCAGGACCTGCACGGGTGACAGCAGGCCCTCTTTGTTCCAAGCCGCTTGTCCATCCTGCGTATTCCACACCCCCAGGCTAGTGCCCACGGCAACGGCCAAGGCATCGCCCGTTGGCGACAGCGCTGCGCTTGTCCACAGACCGGCGGGCAGCCTGTTCAGTGGGGGAAGGGTCGAAAGGGCTTGTGATGCTTCTGGCTGGCA
>JAYRFD010000842.1:0-5933 GCA_041908565.1 Polyangia bacterium
AAGCGCAGCGTATACGCCGTTTGCCAAGATGGGCACGCCGCCCTACTACGACTATCTGCGAGGATCAATCGACGGTGGCTGGGATGCGCAGAGCGTGGGGTGGGCGCTTGTGAACGCCAACAGCGCAGTGTTTTCTGCTCCGCTGATTTCGCTGCATGGCGATCGCGATGGGCTGCTGGGACTGCAGACGCATGCGCTGGCGTATCGCGCGGCGATCGAGCGAGTGGGACAGCCCGCGCTGCATCGCCTGTACGTGGTTGAAAACGGCGGCCACATCGATGCGCACAGCGATGGCACGTTGGACTTCGACTTCGACGGACAGATCGGCGAAGAGGGCATGGCCGACCGCTTCACGTACATGCAACCGTATGTCGAGCGGGCGTTTGACTATCTGCGGGACTGGGTACTGCGGGCCGAAGCGCCACCGGAAAGCGGGACGCTTTCCACCGATGCAAGTCAGGATGTGCTCAGCGGACAGGGACTGCGCTTCGTGCCGCGCAGCCTGCGGTGAAGAAGGGCTAGCGAGGAGCCGCCGCTGGAGCAGCGGGAGCGGTCGGCGCAGCAGGCTTCACGCCCGGAGCCGCCGTCGGGGCACCCGGCGCAGCGGCCGGAGCCACGACCGGAGCAGCGGTCGGCGCTGCCGGAACCGTGATGTTCATCGGTCGGCCATCTGGGCCCAGCACGATGATCTCTTTGAACAGGCGCTCGGTGCGATAGACCACGCGCAGCGCTTCGATCAAGCCTGCCGCGTGCAGCGACACGCAGCGATTCACCGCCTCATCGAAGTGGTAGGCGCCGCCCAGCGACTGCAAGTTGCCGTCGAAGGCCAGCCCCACGATGTGCGCGTCGCGGTTGATCACGGGGCTGCCCGAGTTGCCACCGATGATGTCGAGCGTGCTGGCAAAGTCATACGGCGTGTCGAGCTTGAGCGCCGCCTTCTTGCCCAGCCAGGTCTGCGGCAGCACAAACGGATCGCGCCCGGTGTGTCGTTCAAACGCGCCACTGAAATACGTGAACGGAGCGATGGCGCGCATGCCGTCGTTGTAGCCCTTAACCGTGCCGTAGGTCAGGCGCAGCGTGAACGTCGCGTCGGGATAGATGCTGGTACCCAGCACCGCGAACATCGCACGCGCAACCAGTTCACCGTTCTTGTCTTCCAGCGCATCGACTTCGTCTTCCCACTGCTTGCGGATCTGACGCGCTTCTCCATCGATTGCACGCGCCAGCTGGATCATGGGATCCGACGACGTCGACACCACGCGCAGGCCGCCTTCATACAGCTGCTTGCGCAGGTTGACATCAGACAGCTTGCTGCCTTGCACGATGCGACGCGCCAGCTCTTCTGGCGATTCGACGCCCAGCACCTGGCGCACCAGCGGATGATCGACGCCCAAGGCTTCGCGAAGCTTGGTCAGCGAATAGCTCAGCGTCAGCTCTTCGACTTGGTTGTAGATGGGGCGCTTGCTCAGCAGGCGCATGCTCAGCGATGGCAGTGCGGATTCGCGATACTCACGCAGGCGGTCGCCGTTTTCTTTCAAGCGTTCATCGGCGGCTCGCACCAAGGTGCGCGCGATGCGGAATAGCTGCGAATCAAAGGCGCGCCCTGCTTCCAAGAACACGAACTGCTTGTACAGACGTCGCGCGGACTCTTGCGCCTTGGCGACCCCATCCCACGCCGCGCCGTACTGCGCCTGCAGCGCCGGGTCGCGCGCGACCCGCGTGCGCATGGCCTGCTCGGCAGAGGCCTTGGCATTCATGAAGTTGTGATCGAGCAGCGTCTGCAGCTGACCATAGTTGGCCTTGTAGCTGTTCTCGAGATACTGCAGACCCTCGCCGGCTTGCCGCTTCTGTTCGGGGCCGCGCTTGCCAAACTCGATCATGCGACCGCGCTGTTCGGCCATGTACAGAAGCTTTTCCGGCAGCACGACATCGCGCAGGAATTCCAGCTGCGACACCGTCAGCAAGCGCTGCGTCGATCCGGGGTGACCGACCGCCATCACCAAGTCGCCTTCGCTGCGCGCCCCTTGCGGGTTGTACGCCAGGAAGCGCTCGGGCGTGATCGGCTGGTTGTTCGGTCCGTACGCCCGCAGATACGTCACGTCCAGCGCATAGCGCGGGTAGTTAAAGTTGTCGGGATCCCCGCCGAACGCAGCGGCGCCAGACTCGGGAGCGAACACCAAGCGGACATCGGAATAGCGACGGTACTTGTACAGGTGGTACTTGCCGCCGTGATACAGGCTGACGACATCGCAGCGCAGACCGCTGGCTTCGCCGCACAGCTTTTCGATGCGGCTCATCTCGGCGCGCTGTGCTTTGCCGAACTGCTCGCCCGATAAGCCCTGCGTCGCGCCATGGATGTACTGCGTGACGTCCTCGATCTCGACAAGCTGGTTCACTTCCAGGCCCGTGCAGCGCTTTTCTTGTTCGCGGCTTTGGGCGTAGAAGCCGTTCTTCATCAGGTCCTGCCCGGCGGAAGAATGTTCCGTGATGCAGGAAACGGCGCAGTGGTGGTTGGTCATGACCAGGCCCTGTGCCGACACAAAGCTGCCCGAGCAGCCGTTGCCCAAGCGCACGGCGGCGCGCTGGACATGGGTCAGCCAGTCGTCGCTGGGCTCAAAGCCGTAGCGCTGGCGCAGGCTGGCGCGCGGCAGATCGTTCAGGGTCCACATGCCCTCCTCGGCGCGGGCCTCGCCACCGGGCAGCGAGACCGCCCCAACAAGGGTCGTCAGCGAGAGAGCAGCAAGCGTTCGCGACATGGCTTCTCCATTTGAAGATGGGATCATTGTGCCCAGTTCGGTCTGTAGAGTGATGATTTTCTGGATTTTTTGGATTCTGAATTACAAAAACATCAGTCATATTTAGGCAATCCAGCGCCCGGCTGCCGCCCGCGCGCTGGCTCGGACTGGGGGTCATGCGTCTCTGGGCGCTTCTGGCATATGGGCTGGGCATCGCGGTCCTGGGTGCGGGATATTTCCTGCGCACAGAACGGCCGCGGCATGCCGTGCATTCCTTGGAACGCGCTCGCCTGCGCGGCGAGGTCGCGCCCGACGTCCCACGCATCGACGCCAACGATGCGATGGCCAACGCCGCTCTGCTGAACGCCCTGCTGGCCGAGGTGCCGCACCCGGACTTTCCGCGCGACGGTCGCACCTGCCAAGCGCAAGCGCGCAGCTTCGCAGTTCAGCTGCAAGGGCGTCTGTCGCGTGTGCGCTTTGGCGGACGATCGGTCTGTCAGCTACGGCGCTTGAAAGAGATCTCGGTCGCACAGCCCGGCTTCGGTCCGCGCGGCGTCGCCGAGGTCGCGGCCTTTGTCCTGGGTCGTCACCTGCCCCCGACGCAGGTCGGCAGTCAAAACATCGTCGATGTCGATGTGTCGCGGATCGTGGTCCCGCCGTTTCGCTTTGGCGATTCGACGCTTACCTTCGCCGCCGCTGATCTGGGCCCACTGGCCGAAGGCGAGTTCTTCATCGGTACCTATCACACGCATCCGGAAGGCGATGTCAGCCAGGGCGTGCTGTCCGAGACCGATCTGGAATACATGCGCCAAGCGGTGATCGAATTCACCGGCGACAAGGCCCAAGCCGACGGCAGCACCACGACGCAAGGCCCGCGGGTTAACTGGCTGTTCGACATCGTCGATCCCAAAGAAGGCGACTGGAACGTCTATGCCCACGACCGCACGCGCCTAGCCGAGCTAGCTGAGCTATGCAGCAAGCAGACGCCCTGCCCGCTGAACGAACTACGCATCGCCGGCAGCCGCTTCCACTTGCTGGCGCGCACCTACGACGAGCGCGAAGAAGACGCGCCTTAGCACGATCCGGTATGCCTGGGCATGGCTTCGCGCGGTCGGCCCGCGACTCGCTGCGGTCGGCGATCGCGCCCCTTCTGTGCGCACAATTCCGCTCACGGTGGTTCGCGCAACCGCGATAAGATGAAGCCCATCGTCTGCCCAGCCCGCGCGGGCCTGTCACACGGTCCAAGGGGCACGGGATCGTCGAGGGCAGCAGACGACCAAGGGGGCATCATGCAAGGCACGATTCGATCGCCGCAGGCGCTTCTGGTGGCGGCGCGACGGCGACACAAACAACAGCCCAGCGTGTCGGCAGGTCTTTTGGGTTCGGCGGTTCTGTGCTGCGCCCTGGCGATCCTGCTGCTGTCGGTGCTGGGCTGCGGGGGCGGAAACGCGACGGTTGTCGTCGAGGTCAACGGTATCCCAGCGAACACGCAGGCGCTGCGCTACACCGCGACCTTGGCAGGCCAGCCGGTGCGCCCCGCAGAAAACCTGCCGCCCGATGTCAAGCAAGCGCAGTATCCGCTGGCACCCGGATCCAGCGGAACATTCGCCGTTGACGTCCGCGCGATTGGCAGCGATGGCTGCGCACAGGCCAGCGGGCGCGCCGAAGTCGCCCTGGCGGCAGGTGGGCGCCAGGTGCTGACGGTTGCGCTGCAGGCAAACTCTCCGCCTTTGTGCAGCGTCGAAGTCAGCACGCTGGGCGATGGCCTGATCACATCCAACCCCACCGGCCTGTCGTGCGGAACGCAGTGTCTTCTGGATGCTCCGGCGGGCACCCGCATCACGCTGAGCGTAACCCCCGGTCCGCAGTCCTTCTTCGCCGGCTGGAGCGGCGCCTGCGCTGGCGTCGGCCCCTGCGACTTGCAAGTGACGCGACCGATCTCGGCGCAAGCGCGCTTTGTGCCGCAGCTATGCACTGCGGGCAAGGTCTGCTGGGAAAGTCCACTGCCCTTGGATGTCGCCCTGAACGCGGTCTGGGGATTCGCAACCGACAATGTCTGGGCCGTCGGAGACGGCGGACAGATTCTGCGCTTTGATGGCAAGACCTGGACCCTGCAAGCGTCCGGCGTCACGCGCAACCTGAATTCGATCTGGGGGGCCAGCGCATCGGATATCTGGGCGGTGGGAGAGCAAGGTACCCTCCTTCACTTCGACGGCGCGGGCTGGACCCCCGTCGCCGCCCCCGGGGGCAGCCTGGCCAACTTGAACGTCGTGCGAGGCAGCAGCGCCAACGATGTCTGGGCCGTCGGCAGCGCCGGGACCATCTTCCGCTACAACGGCTCGGCGTGGGCCACCCAAGCCGGTGGTCCCCCTGGCAATTTGATCGGACTGTACGTCGCGCTGGATGGAACCGCGTTCGTCAGCTCGGCCTTGAATGTGCTGAATCGCTGGAACGGCAGCGGGTTTGTCGCCACGCCGACGACGGGAGGCCCCTTGTACGGAATCAGTGGGCTGTCGGCCAGCAACGTCCTTCTGTCTGGCGACTCAAGCACCATCGGGACCTTCGACGGCCAGGCATATCGCGCGCTGCCGGGCTATCCCAGTGCCAGTGCGCTGCATGGCGTCCACTTCCGCGCCTCGCGAGACGCCTGGCTGGTCGGCATCGAAGGATCGGTTCTGCACTACGATGGGTCGACTCTGATCCGTCATCCGGTGCCGGCGACCAGTTACTTAAACGGGGTCTATGCCGTCAGTGAAAACGATGTCTGGGCAGTTGGTTCGCGCGGGACGCTGCTGCACTACGACGGATCTAGCTGGACGGCATACGGTCGCCCAGCGGACCCGGGCGCTACGTCGTTCAATGCGATCTCGGGCACGGGCCCCAAAGATCTGTGGGCGGTCGGTGCGGGCAATGCCGTCGCGCGCAACACCGGACAAGGCTGGCTTCCGGTCGCCACAGGTCAGCCAGCCAGCGTCGACTACAGCGGTGTGTATGCCGCCAGCGCAACCGAGGTGTGGATCGTCGGCTTCAACAATGGATCGTCCCAGCCGGTTCTTCTGCACTGGAACGGAACCACCTTCACGCCAGAGTCCGTGCCCACTGCTCAGCGCCTAAACGCCGTCGGTGGAGCCGGTCCCGGTGTGGTCTATGTGGTGGGCGCAGGCAGCACGTTCTTGCGCTGGACAGGCAGTTCCTTCG
>JAYRFD010000843.1:0-3050 GCA_041908565.1 Polyangia bacterium
TCGGCCATCGCGACGAAGCGCCCGTGCTGCAAGCGCCCTTCGATCACCAAGCCGGTGCCGCCGGTGAATTCATAGGTGGCGGGTAGCGCGCTGCGAAAGTACGCGCTGTGGTTGCCGACTAGCTCGCTGGTGCCACGCGCGACGGCGGTCTCGCGCTGACGGGTGGCGACGGGCAAGGCAGGATTCTGGCGATACAGCTGGGTGCCGGCGGGGACGGGACCGGTCTCGCGTTCGATTCCCAGCCGACGCAGCAGACGAGCCGACTGCCCAAAGTCATCGGCCAAAAGCAGGCGGCCCCCGGCGCCCAGATAGGCCAGCGCGGCTTCGTCGTCGATCGCGGTCTCTGGATGCACAAACAAAAGAATGTCCTGGCCGTCGAGCCGCCCCCAGTCCAGAGTGCCTGGCGCTTCCACAGGACAGCCCAGCCCGCGTGCGACTTCCGCCATACGCGACAGACCATTCCAGCCGCCGTGACCGACGTGAAAATCGCGCCCCAGCGACGGATCGCCGACGGCAAGCAGGCTGCTTAAGACCAACAGGCTAGCCAGCATGCTGCGGTCCTTCGGCGGTCTTGTGATCTGGAACGCACGCTCGATTGGATTGCGACAGAACCACGGGGTGACTCCTGCCTGCGCTTAGTTTTCGCGCTCGGCGAGGGCCAGCCGGGCCAGCTCTCCCGCCACCCACAGCGTCGAGACACCGATCAGCATCAGCATGCTGGCGGCGACGTAGTCGCGACGAACCAAGTGAACGACGCACTGCCAAAAGAACACCATGCAGGCGACGAACATCAGCACGCTCAAGATCTGGAAAAAGGGCAGCTTGCGTGACACGTCAAAGGCTCCCTTGGCCGCGCAGGGCCCACCACAGAAGCGCGCCCATGCCGGCGATCGCCAGGCCCATGGCAATCCACAGGCGCAGGCTGGGCCGCGCCCGCCGAGCGCGACTGCGGATCGATCGCAGCTCGTCGCGTAGCTCGCGATGGTGCATAAGCTGCGATCGCTGCGGGGCGGCGATGCAGAAGTAAAAAGTGACACAGGTCAGAAGCGCGAAAAGCGCCGTGCCGGTGGCCTGGATCGCGCTTTGCCGCAGCGGATTGGGGAAGCTCTTCTGCAGCGCGCGCAGGTGCGGCGGATGAAAGTCCAGCGCATAGACCAACAGCGCAGGCACCAGCACGGCATAGACGCAAAGCAGCCATCCCATCCACAGCCGGCGACGCAGGCGCGGCGACGGAGGCGGCAGCTGTTCGACCTGCGAAACGGCCTCGTGCTGCCAGAGGCGCGGCTCAGGAAGGGCGGCATCGGATGGCGACAGCGGCGACCGTTCGCGGGCCAGCAGCCGACACGAAAGCAGCATGTAGCCGACCAGCAAGCCCAGCTCGATCAGCACGGCCGGTCGCGGCCACAGGCGGGGGCTCGACAGTGCCACGTCACCCGCTGGCGAAACCGCAAACAGCGGAACGGCAACCAACAACAGCGCCTGACCGATGCGACGGACGCGCAGCCACAGCCCAAGACCCAGCGAAAGCGGAGCCAGCGGCGCCAAGCTTAGCGGGACGGCCAGGCTCGACAGCGGCTGGCCAGAAGACATGGCCAGGGACAACGGCACGACCAGGCCAACAAGCCACAGGTTCAGGCCGCACAGCGTCGGTGCGACGGGCAATCCTGCGTTGGGCCCAGACGGCATGGTCGCATGATATCACCAGGACCCCAGCAGTCGGCGACTGACTACTTCTGCTTGTCGGGCTCTTCTTTGCCGCGGTGGCAGGTCCAGCAGGTGACCTTCTTCATCGTCGACGCGTACTTCACGTTGATGTCTTTGGTCATCTGCATCATCTCGCGCGCTAGCTTCTTCTTGTTGGTGTCCTTTTCCATGTTCGGCTCGTCGTGGCAGAAGGAACAGTCGACGCCCAAGTCCTTGCTCATCGACTTCATGGTCTTTTTGAGCTCGTCCTTGGTGATCGTCTTGGGCAGGATCTGCAGGTCCTTCCACATGCCGCCCCCCGTCGCTGGCTTGGCTGTCGCAGCGGCAGCAGCAGGTGCAGCGGCCGCCGCAGGTGCAGCGGCAGCAGCAGGCTTGGCCGTCGCAGCAGGCGCGGCCGGTGCGGCGGGCGCAGCAGGGTCGGCAGCGAACGCAGAAACCATGAACAGCGGCACGGCACAGGCAGCGGCCAACATTCCCAAGGCGAATCGGTTGTGGGCGAATCGGGTTGTCAACATAGGCTCACTTTCTCCTCGCTGTATCCTACTTCAGCGGCCCGGATCCTGAACAGTTCTGCGGCAGGTCGGCGCGGACGCTGGGGCTGCGGCAAGGCCCGCCAGCGCGCGCATCCCGCACTGCCCCCAAAAGCAGGCGCGGGTCGGCGGAAATAATGACGACGTCCGCGGTGGGATGCTTCATAATGGCCGCGACACGAGGATGTGACGACGATGCCGCCCCTGGTCCACGCAGCTTCTTTCCGACGATGCTAGGAGCGCACGGCGTGGCACAGAAGCGGCAAGCGGTCACGAAACGGACGCAGCACGGTAGCGTGCGCGACGCGATTTGCCGGGGCACAGGTGGGCTGGCGCTGCCCGTGGTCTGTCTGCTGACCCAGCTTGTGGGTCTTTCGTTGGGTCGTGCCGCAGAACAGGTGCTGCTGCCGCGCACGGTGACGGCCAGCGAAAGTGCTCGGCTGCTGCGCATTCCCCCGCCTTGGCCTCCGGTCGGCTCGCAAGATGCCGGCAGCGGCGGTGCAGCGGGGACGGCGATGCTCAGTGCTCCGCCGGCTCCACCGCCGGACTGGATGCGACCGGAATACGATGACTCGGCCTGGACGGTGCAGCCGGTTCAGACGCCTAGTTCAGCCCCGGTGGTTCCAGGGACGCTGTGGTTAAGCCCCGGCGCTTCGAGCAGCCCGCCGCCCAATACGCCCGCCGGCCAGGCAGCCCCATCCGTTCCCACAGCGACCAGCAACGGAACCGATCACACAGACGGCGGACTAATCTTCGCCGACGATTCGGCGGTCGATGGCGGGACGGCTCGGCGCAGTCGCGCAGGCGATGGCGGCA
>JAYRFD010000844.1:0-1871 GCA_041908565.1 Polyangia bacterium
CGCTGTTTTCCTTCCACGATGTCGCGGCGCAAGGGCAGTACTTCCGAGAACGCGTGGCGAACGCGGCGTTCTGCGCGCTGTATCGCAGCTACTTCGGTCGCGATCAGGTGGCGGCCCGCGGCCGCGATCCATCGCAGTACCGCTATGTCAGCGTCGATCCGGGACAAGCGGGGCTGCGCTGGCTGCACGAGTTCTGCGACCGCGTCTTGCTGAACAGGAACCCCTACATGATCTATTGGCTGCGCGGCCGCGCGTGCATCGCGGACGTGATCGCGGCACACACGCTGCCGCAGTTTTCCAAGGACGCATATGCGGCGCTGCGCCCGCTTCTGCCTCGCGTCTCGGTCGTGCTGGCAGACGTCGGACGGGTGATTCAAGACGCCGCGCCCGGTCGGTTCAGCAAAGCCAACCTGTCGAACGTCTTTGAGTACATGTCGGAAGCGGAAGCGGCTGCCCTATTTTCGCACCTGGCCGATCGGCTGCGTCCTGCAAGTCGCATCGCGTATTGGAACCTGCTGGTGCCTCGCAGTGCCAGCCGATATGGCCTGCCGCGGCTGCGATCGTTGTTTCGCGAAGCGTCGACGCTGCATGCGCGCGATCGACTCTATCTGTACAGCGCGTTTCACATCGAGGAGACAGTCTCGTGATCAAAGAAGTTCGCGGTCCCCTGCGTGAAGATGAAAAGATCCCGGCACGTGGCATCTATACCGAGTCGGCTCGACTCGAGCGCCTGCACTGGGTTCGCGAGAAAACCGCAACCGATCTGCAGGCGCTGATGACGACTCGTCTGGATCCGGGGCGCCTGACCGGCAACATCGAAAACATGATCGGCGCGGTCGAGGTGCCCATTGGCCTGGCGGGTCCGCTGCAGTTCAACGGAGCGGAAGCACAGGGCCTGATCTACGCACCGCTGGCCACCAGCGAAGGCGCCGTGGTGGCGTCGGCAACACGCGGAGCTACGGCGATCACGCGATCCGGTGGCATCACCACGCGCACGGTTGGCCAGCGCATGATGCGAGTTCCGCTGTTCGAGCTGAGCAGCATTCACGGCGCCATGTTGTTTGCTGACTGGCTGCGGCAGCACGTCGATGATCTGCGCGCGCAGATCCAGATGGTGTCGCGTCACGCACGCCTGACCTCGGTCGATCCGACGGTACTGGGGACGATGGTGTATGTGTCCTTCGTCTATGAAACCGGCGATGCGGCGGGGCAGAACATGACCACGTCCTGCACGTGGCAGGCCTGCCAGTGGCTGATGGCTCAGCTGCGCGGGGTCAAAGACATCGAGTTCAAGCACTTCCAGATCGAATCGAACGCGAGCGGCGACAAGAAGGTCACGATGCAGACGTACACCGCGGGACGCGGCTGTCGCGTGGTGGCCGAGTGCCGCATCGATCGTGAGGTCATGCAGCAGGTCCTAAAGACCACGCCAGAACAGGCGCTGCATACCTACTCGATCGCCAGCACGGTCAGCACGCAGGTGGGCATGGTGGGGTTCAACTTCAACATCGCCAACATCATCGCGGCGGTGTTCACCGCGACAGGCCAGGACATCGCCTGCGTCCACGAATGCAGCGTCGGACAGCTGGCGATGGAAGTAATCGATGGCGACCTGTATGCCAGCCTGATGTTGCCCTGCTTGATCGTGGGCACAGTGGGTGGCGGCACGCACTTGCCGGCGCAGCACGCGCTGCTTGGCATGATGGGCTGTCAGGGCGCGGGCAAGGTCGCGCGCCTGGCCGAGATCATCGCGGGCTTTTGTCTGGCGCTTGAGCTGTCGACGCTGGCCGCGGTGACCAGCAACGAATTTGCACGCGCGCACGAAAAGCTGGGACGCAACCGACCGGTGCGCTGGCTGACCCCCGACGATC
>JAYRFD010000845.1:0-2788 GCA_041908565.1 Polyangia bacterium
AAGGCCACAAATCCCGCTGCCAGGGCCAGCAAGCCCAGCGCGATGAGTTGGAGCAGCAGCGCATCTGAGCGCAGCCGCTGCAGAACGCGCATGAGCCCAGGGCCGAGCACCACGACGAGGGCAGCGGGCACCGCCGCAGGCCATGTTGCGAGCGCCTCCATGTGACTGGGCGATTTATGCGTGGCGATGCGCTGCGAGAATTCCAAGAGGAGCGCCCCCTCGACCTGCCCAAAGCACAGGCTGAGTAGCGCGGTGGCCAGAAGGATGGCGAGAAACATCACGGCGTCGTGCTGCTGAAGCTGGACGCGTTCGCACCATGCAGAAGACACGGATGGTGTGGCAGCCGCACGTGTGACTGAAGGACGAGCCTGAAAAACTTCTGAGCCGCGCTGCAGGATCAGACAGCCAATTCCCATGGCGCAAGTGGCCAAGCGAAACGGCGAGCCGCGGCCCGCGAAGTGCAACAACGCTCCAGCGCCAAGCGCACCCAGTAGGCCGCCCAAATTAGCGACGACATAGAGCACAGTCTGTGCAGCGGGGAGCCGCGCGTCTTGAGGTGAATACAAGCGACATAACAGCGCGGAAAGCGTTGGACGAAACAGCGCATTGCCCAGCGCGATCAGCGCAAGCGCAGCGGTCAGACAAGGGGGGCTGTGCAGAGAGAGCAAGCCATAGCCGCCGCCCAGCGCGGCGCAGCCCCAGCGCAGTGACCGCAGGAGACCGAGCCAGCGGTCAGCAAGCCAGCCTGCGAGGATCGTACCGGCGTAGCCCAAGGCAGAGACCACGGCTGCCAGTTGCAGCGCCTCAGCTTGCGAGTAGTCAGGACAGCTCGCCAGATAAAGCACCAGCGATGCACTGAATGCGCAGCCGGCAACGCGCTCCAAAAAGATCAGGACCAGCAAGATCGAAACGCCCGCAGGCGCTGCAGGCAGACATGCTGCGTCGCTTCGCAGCGGACGACAGAAGCAGCGCGACAGAAAGGATGCGACGCCGTGGCTCGTTGGGGGAATGGATGCCATGGGATGCTCCGAGGCAAGGACTGGCAATGTGCGGGCAGCAAGCGCGCGGCATTACCTGTCGTTACCAAGACAGCCTGGGCGAGCTGTGGCTGTGGCGATGCAGAAACGATCGCGACAGCGGACACAACAGCAGCGCCACGCTTGTCGACGGCGCTTGCGGTGTGCTAAGGCCCGAGTCGCGAATCGGAGGTGACTGTGGAACCTGTGTCGTCGTCTGTCTCGTCGTCGGTCTCGGCGGGCTCAGAAGTGGATGCGTCGGCCACGCTGCGGGCCCTGCGCAAGCACATCGCAGAGGGTGTGCAGCATGCCCAGAAGCTGGCCCCGGTGCATGCACGCGACGTCTCTCTGCATGAGTGCCTGCTGTTCTTGCAGAAGGCCTTGGTCTGTCTGAGCGATGACCCGGACGAGCTGTGGCTCGACGGCAGTGTGCAGATCGACTGGTCGCAGTTTGGGCGGCGCATCAAGCGCAAGCGTGTGCTCGCGAACCTCGGGCAGAAGCAGCTTGCCGAGCTTGTAGACATCAGCGAAGGCATGATCCGCGCGATTGAGAGCGGCCAGCGCAGACCGAGCCGTGAGGTCTTGCTGCGTTTGCTGGCGTCGCCGCCATTGGGGCTGCGGCTCGAAGACATTGCACTCGACTCGGCCAACGATGGCGTGGTGCCGACGTCGTGGCTTGCGCCGCACTACAACCCCTCGCAGATGATCAGCGAGATGGTAGAGCAGCTCAACAGCGCAGGGGGATCGCTAGAACAGACGACCGCCTATCTCGACTACCAGTCAGCCAAAGACTGGCTCGACCTCGCAAGTTCTTCGATCTATCTGGATGCGTTTAGCAAAGTGTCCGCACTCGAGCAGGTGGCGCAGCGGGTTGCGAGCGAAGCGGAGAACGGCGGCCTGGACATCATCGCCTTGGGCTGCGGCGATGCCAAGCGAGAGATCAAGCTCGTCGAGAGCCTGCTGCAACATGGCCGCTCGCGAGGCATCAAGGATGTCCGTCTGTTTCTGCTCGACATCAGCCACTCGCTACTGACTGTGGGGCATACCAATGCTCGTGAGGCGCTCGGCTCGACGGTAAAGAGCATTGTTGCGCTGCATGGCAACTTCCACGATCTGGCGAAGTACCCCCTCTTTTCTGCGCGCGATGTCCGCACGCGCACCCGCGTGTTCACCATGCTCGGCTGCACGCTGGCCAACCTGGATAACGAGGTGCGCTTCTTCCGCGACACGCTCAGCTCGACGGCTGCCGGGGACTTCTTTGTGACGGACTTCACGAACGCGTATGCGCCCGCCGAGCAGCCCGAGCGGATTCGGCAGATCGATCCCTTGTATGTGTCAGGCATGCAGCCCGGTCACCGTGCGTGGCTGGTGGGGCCGCTGCAGCGATATGTCCGTGGACTGCGCGATGTCGAGTTCGTGATGGACCTCAACACCGACTGCTCCGTGCGCGGCAGCTACGAGCTGACCTACGTAGCGAACGTGACCGCCGAAGGCAGCCCCGCTCGCCGCCGCTTCGCCGTGTTCCGCGTCAAACGCTACGACGCCGACAAGCTGGAAGACTGCCTGTCCCGCTCGGGCTGGCAGCCGCTAGAGCGCCTCGCCTACGGCAACAACGCCCGCAGCCACATCACGCTGGGCCTGCTGCGCCGCACGAGCGCGCCCGCTGCTTAGGTCAATCTGATGTGGCGGTGCTGTGACGCCATGCACCCGGGCGCTACACCGCGCAGCAGCAGTGAAGCTTGACGTGGCCCACTGCAGCAGGTGCACTGCGG
>JAYRFD010000846.1:0-4646 GCA_041908565.1 Polyangia bacterium
CAGATCCTGGATCGCGCCGAAAAACAGCTGGGCGGAGCGCCGTAAACAGCCCGCGCCCGACGCGAGCTAGGCGACGGGCACCGGCTCTGGGCGGGGGGGCCGAAGCTCGGCGGGGGGCTGAGCTGGGTCCGATTCGGAGCGGATTTGGGCGGATTTGGGCGGACTGGGCCCGATTCGGAGCGGATTTGGGCCGATTGGGCCCGGAATGGGCGGATTTGGGCGGATTGGGCGGCCTTCGCCGCGAGGCCCGATCGGGCGCGCTGTTACGGCCAGGCGATGCGCAGGGCTTCGGCGGTTTGTGGGCCGCAGATGCCGTCGTTGCCACCGGGGCCAAAGACGTCTTCCTGGAACTGCAGCAGGGCGCGCAGGCTGCGCGGGCCGAAGACGCCGTCGAGATCGCCTTCGTAATAGCCGCGGGTCTTGAGCGCCTCTTGCACTCGCTGCGTGCGCGGGCCGGCTGAGCCGAAGCGCACCCGTTCGCAGCTGGGCTCCAGGCCCACCAGGGCGACGCGTTCGATCTCGGATCCGCTGAGCAGCACGTAGCCATAGCGGGTCTGAGCCAGCGACCAGGCGCTTTCGTGAAAGGCTTTCCAGGGTCCAGTCGAAGGCTGGTCGCCGCGCCCCTTGCACGCCGGAAAGCCGACGACGACCTGGCAGCCTGCCGAGGAATAGTCGCTGTCCAGCCCGGCGCACCAGGCAGCGTGCAGGTTGTCGGATGGATTGGAAAGCTCGACGCGATCCAGCGGGTCGTAGTCCAGGTCGTCGGACGTGCGGCGCAAGGGACGACTGGCCGTCTGCTGCCAGGCCTCGTGCCCGGTGGCGGAAAAGCCGCGGTGACGACCGCGTCGATAGTCATCCCAGTAGCCCGACATCAGCTGGTTGCAGCCGACGCCGCCGCGCTTGCGGGCAAGCTCGATGTACTTGGTGTGCGGCACCGTCGAGCCGGGGAAGGTCGCAAAGACGCCGCGGGCCGGCCACCACTGCAAAAGAGTGCAGCGCGGGTGCTGGTAGTCGACGCGGCTGGCGTTTAGGCGCTGCGTGTCGCGAAACGTGTGATCAAACGGCGACAGCGGCAAGCAGCCACGCAGACCGACGAAGACCAGGGCGTTGGGGTCGATGGGAAACTCGTTGGCGCGGCACAGCGCAAGCAGGTGATCGGCCTTTAGCTCAAACATCGCGGTCTCCTCTGCCGACGGACCGATGGACGGTCATGGGCGGTTGGGCTCGGGGTCGATAAAGCGATGCACATCGCGGCGCACAAACGGTCGCCACTCGGGCGTGGCCAGGCCGACGGGGCGGTCCAGAGCCGACTCGTCGTACCACGGCGACAGCGCCGCATCAGCGGGGTTTCGCACGACGTGAAACTGCTGGGCGGGCATGTAGCTTTGCCCCAGCAGCAGGTAGCGTCGTCGAGGGGAACCAGACCCAGTGCCCGGCGCTTCCGCGACATCGAGGACCAGCACTGCGTGGCCGGGATGCCCGCCTTGGATCAGCACGTCGCCGGGCTGTACATCATCGGTGCGCGGTGGTAGCTCGGCCTGCAGCGACGCACTTCCTGCCTCGGCAAACACGCGGGTCATAAAGCTCATGAAGTCGGCGCGCGATGCGCCGTGATACGTCAGCGCGTTCGGCTTGCCGATGTCGGGATGAAAGGCGATGCGCCCGGGCTGGCCCAGGGCCAGAAGGTACTCGGCTCGCAGGCGCATGATGGCGTCGGCGCACTGCTGCAGATCGCGACGCGGCACGTCCAGCGCCACCACGGCGGCGTGAACATCCTGTCGCGGCTTTTTGCGCCCATCGAAAAGATGCACGGGCGTGCCGGCTGGTAGAAGCGGCAAGTGACGCAGCCAGGTCGCGAAGCTTCGCGGCGGGGCGGGGACACGGCTGGCACCGGCGGGTGCGGGAAAACGGTCGCTCAGGCGCTGCTCGACGGCTGGCGACCCTGCGACGGGGCCTTCCAAGAACAGGTACGGCACCGCGGGAACCGAACCGGTCGACGTGTTCGACGTGTTCGACGTGTTCGACACGGGCGACGTTCCCGCGGGGCTTTTCGATGGCGTCGGCTGCGCGGCGGCATCGCGGGTGGCCGTTGCGCCCACTACGACGCTGGCCCACAGCAGCAGGCCGCCCAACAGCTTCGCAGTGCGCAGGATCGGATCAGGCCACGCCATCAGCAGGCTTGATCTTATAAGAGCCGGCTGAGGACAGGCATCGTCAGGTTGAAGCCGACGGTGAATAGGATCTCGTGCCGCAGCACATCGCGGATGCTGATCATCTGGTGTTCCAGGTTCAGACTGAACAGCGAGCTTAAAAACATGCCGCTGAGCCCATGGCGGAAGCCCACCGCGGGGTTGTACACCACGTCCCCTTCGTACCGCGCGTTTTGGACCGCCCCGACGACCAGGCGCGCGGAATAAAAGCCCATCAAGAACATCAGGTTGCCGTAGCCTGCCCCCATGCCAAGCGACGCCAGGTGCCCTTGTCGGTGGTCGAACTCGGTGGGCGGCGGGACGGCGCCGGCGGGCCAGTCAAAGCGACGGTATTCGTAGCTCAGCTCGGGACGCAGCCAGAAGGTCGACACGAACAGGCGATCCAGGGTGTTGGTGCCGGGCCAGCCCAAAAGCGCGCCGCCTTGCACGTGCAGCGCCAGGGCCGGCGGACTTTCCTGGGGCGACACCGGCATCAGTGGCCCGATGACAAACTGCAAAAGTGGCAGAAGGATGCGCGGGCTCTTGGCCGGCTTGGTATAGGGGACAGGCTCGCCGGCGTGCACCGCGCGAGACGACAAACCGCCCGAGGCGAGGGCGAATAAAAGCAGCAGTCGAAAGATAAGCCGAGACACGGCGGGCCATTTAAGCGAAAGGCGTGCGGGCTTGCAATGCACGTTGGCGGGCAATCGCGTCGGCGTGTCGCCCAGCGACCCTGCGCGCGAATCGCCACTGCATGGGTTCCACGCACCCAGCCGATCGTGCTGTTGCGCGCGCTGCCGGCGAGCGCCTCGAAGACCTACCGTGACGCCCCGCCGTCACGCCGGGAACGATCCACGAGCACGCCGTAACGACCCGCGGGCACGCCGTAATGACGCGCGGGCACGCCGTAATGACCCGCGGTCTCGCCGTAACGACCCATGGTCTCGCGGTGACGCCCCGCGGTCTCGCCGTGACGTCCCGCGGGCACGCCGTGACGGGCTGGCTGCACGGCTGAGCAAGCGCGGTCAACCGTCGTCCGCGAATCTGGTCCGCCGCGTCCGCGGACCTATGCTACGGTCCGCGGCCATGTCGACGCCGCAAGTCCTTGTTATCGACGACAATCAGACCTTTGGACAGCAGGTGGTGGCGGCCTTTGGGGAAGTCGGGCTGCCGGCGGTGTGGGCGGCGCGAGCGGGCGATGGCATCGCGCTGCTCGAGCGCCTGCTGACTGAAGCCAGCGGTCCGCCCAGTGCCCTTCTGTGCGTGGTCGACTTGGTGCGGCCCGCCTCGGGTGGGCGGGTGTTCCTGGGCCACCTGCACGGATCGCTGCAGGCCCTTTTGGTCGCTCGCGGCTGTCAGCCGACCTGCCTTTCGCTGGTGCCGGTGATTGGCAGCTTCCACGATCTGCCCGAAGGCGTAGAAGTGCAGGTCAAGCCGATCTTCCCCAGCCAGGTCGTGTCGACGGGGCGCAGGCTGCTGGGACTGACCCCTGCGGTGTCGGGGCGACCGCTGTCGGGCGTCGCGCCGGGCGTTGCGTCGGGCGTTGCTTCGGGTGTTGCTTCGGGCGCCGTGTCGGGGCGAGTGGCGATGCGATCGTCCCCGGGCCTGCCGATCGCCAAGGTCGGGGCCAGCGGGGGCAGCCCGGCTTTGGCGGACTCGACGATTCAGCTGGATACCGTCGACGAGCTAACCGACTTCGGTCCATCAGACACCGTCTTGATGCCGCTGCAGTCGCTGCCGGGCACCAACCTGTCCTCGTCGAATATGGAAGAGCTTGCGCGCTCGCTGTCGCTGGGCGGCTCGGATCCGGCGCTGTTGTCGGTGTCGGCCACGGCGACGATTGCAGGCAGCGAGAACGACCTGGCGCGACCGGCCCAAGCGAACCAAGCGAACCAAGCGGTGGCGTCGGGCTCGGCGACCCCAGCCTCGGGGCGGCCACGCACCCGTCCGCAGTTTGCGGCTTTGCCCAAGCCCGCCACGGGCGGCCTAATGGACGACGATGCGGCCGCGGTCACCGTCGCACACCAGGCTCCGGCTGTCGCAGGCCTTCCCGACCCCAGCGATGTGCACACCGTGCCGTTTTCGCGCACCATGCCGCTGCCGTCGCTGCTTGGCTCGAATACCGAGTCGGGGCCCTACGCGTCGCTATCGGTCGAGCCAGCGCAGAACGTGGCGCAAGCCAGTGCGGCCCTTCATGCGCAGCTTCGCCCAGCCGCCACAAACACGGCGACCGCCCCGGCGACGACTGCGGCTGCGACCGCTGACCTGTCGAGCAGCGAAGCCCTGCGCGGCGATCTGGCGGTGATTCCGCTGGTCGATGTGCTGGGGATGCTGGCGCGCCAGCGGCAGACCGGCCGCCTGCGCATCGGGGCGCCTCCAGTCGTCGAGGTTGGGACCGCAGCCGAAGCCGCGTCTCCCCCGACTCGCGATAGCGAGGTGTTCCTGCGGGTCGGCCGC
>JAYRFD010000847.1:0-3011 GCA_041908565.1 Polyangia bacterium
CCGCCCGCCACGGCCGCCGCGCATGAACAGCAGGTCGACCTCGCGCACGGTCAGGCCTCCGGCGACGGCATAGCGCACATCCGGAGTCATGGCCGGAGCCACCCCGCGCGCCGTGATCTCGCCCGTGCCCTCGCCCAGCGCCTTTAAAACCACGCGCTCGCCCACCACGACGCGGAACTCGTCGCAGTCGTCGCTTTCGTCGAAGTGGCCGCCGCCGTTTTCGTCGTCAGAGTGATAGATCAGCCAGGTCAGAAACTCGCGGCCCAGGTAGCGGCGATCTTCCAGGTCCAGGCTCAGCGCGGCGCGCTGGCTGTCGACGGGCGTCTCGCCGCTTTCGGCGATCTGATCGCGCAGGCTTGGCTCGCCACCGCGCTTGTGTCGTTCAACTTGCATGGGGGCGGCTCCTATTCGTCTTCATCGCCCAGGCCGGCATGGGGGCAGGGGCGCAGTCCGGCAAAGCCCCCCAGAAGCTCGGTCGTGGGACGGGCTCGGCTCAAGGCATCGGCCAGATCGACCGCGTCGGCGTAGGCCTTGGCCCAGAAGCCCGGTCCTTCCAGGTCGATGGCGATGTTGAAGGTCTGCGCAAACAGCTGCAGGAACGCTTCGTTCACCGCTTTGGAATGCGAGCTGAAATAAAGCTTCTGATCGTCGAGATGCCAGATCACATCGGCGGTGCGCGTCTTGGGCGGCGTCCGACGACGCAGATCAAGGGCAATCATCTCTTTCAGCTCGCGCAGGGCACCGGCCGACAGCGGCTCTTTGCGCTGCGCTTCCAGCTCTCGCTGGCGAAGCTTCAGCAGGCGCTTGACCTCGGCCGCTGGCGGCTTCAGCACGTCGATGCGCAGCGACAGCAGGATGCGCCCGTCGATGAAGAACTTGCTGAAGCTCAGGTCCAGGTCGTTTTCGTCGAACAGGCTGCACCAACCGATCGACTTTTCTTCGGCGCGGCTGGACTCGGGAT
This sequence comes from Polyangia bacterium, assembly GCA_041908565.1. Lineage (GTDB taxonomy): Bacteria > Myxococcota_A > Polyangia > Palsa-1104 > JAEUJZ01 > JAEUJZ01. Next base: position 962 of record JAYRFD010000847.1, read on the forward strand.
CCAGCGGCAACAGAGCGTGGGCCCGCACCGCCTTTTCGAAGGGCTCGCGAAAGTCCGTGGGCGGCGCGGACAGCACGCGATAGCGCCGCAGCGCCATGCTAGAGGACAGAAATCCCATGGGCGCGGATGATAGGGGGGTGGGGCAGCCCTGGCAAAAAAGCGACACAAACGCGACACCGCCGGAATCGCAAGGCTGGGGTCGCGGCGGCGCTGTATCGACGGAGCCAGGGGTCAGACGGCCTGCTTGAGCTCGGTAAATTGCGGTCGACCCGCGTGAAAATGCCCATCGCCAGGGGGGCGCTTGCGTCTAAGATCGAGGCATGTCCAGTCTGCAACCCGTTTCAGCTTGGCCCGGCTGGTTCCACTCGCCGGGAACTCCGCCCATCGATGGGGTCTGGCGGCGGGTCTGGCGGCGGCGGGTCTTTCGGGCCGGCGCCTGGCTGGGTCTGACGGCCCTTTTGCTGACGACGGCCGCCTGCAGCTTACGCAAGGTGGCCTATGGCATGGCCAACCGTCTGATCGTCAGCCGGCTGTCCGATACCTTCCACTTGAACGACAGCCAGCGACAGGGACTTTCGGGCAAGGTCGGCACTCTGCATGCCTGGCACCGTCAGGAAGAGCTGCCCCGCTACGTTGCGCTGATCGACGCCTTTCTGCCCAAGCTGGCAAACGGGCTTGAGCGCCCCGAGCTGGAGTGGCTGATGCGCGAAGGCAACGCCGCCGTCGAGCGCCTGGCGCAGCGCAGCGCGCCCGAGATCGCCGTGGTCCTCGATGGGCTGAGCCCGCAGCAGGTCGGCCAGTCGGCCACCGAGATGAAGAAAGCGGAAAAAGAGCGCTTCGAGAAGCTGGAGATGTCGGAAGAGGACTACGTCCGCCATCGCATGAAGGCCGGACGAAAAAACCTGTCGACCTGGCTGGGCACGTACACGCCGCAGCAGCTGGCCGAATACGAAAAGTTCGTGCGCAAGAACCGACCGGAAGAACAGCGGCGACGCCGACGCACGCAACAGAACCAGCAGGCGCTTCTGGATGCTCTGCGGGCTCATCGTGGCGTGCCGGTCGTAAGCCACATCCTGTCGCGCTGGATGACCCGTCAGGAAGTCGAAGAGACCCCCGAGTTCCAAGCTGCCGAGCAGCGCAGCAACGGGGAGTACATCGAATTCCTGCTGACCCTCGACCGATCGCTGTCGCCGGCCCAGCGCACCCACTTGATGAACGAGCTACGGGCCTGGCGCCGCGACTTCGATGAGCTGGCTCACAATCGGTAGTCCTGTCCCGGTCCATCCGGTCCGGTCCATCCGGTCCATCGGGCCCATCCATCCCATCCGATCCTTCCCCTGTCACCGCAAAAAATGTCCGCAAAAACCAACAATTCGGCCGCGACGAGCGAGCGGGCTGCGGGTTATAATCAAGCAGCTCATTCTGTGAAGTTTGTTCGTGCGCCTTCCTCAGACCCTATGAGTACGGTCCCCAGCCAAGCCGCCTCGGCAGCCCATGCGCGTACCGCCGTCGCGGCGAAGTCGGCGTTTATGATCTGCTCGCGCCTGATGCAGAACGTAAACACCGTCGTCCATGGCAAGGCCGACGTCGTGCGCCTGGCCGTGGTGGCCTTGGCGGCTCGCGGACACGTGCTGTTTGAAGACATCCCAGGCGTCGGCAAGACCACCATCGCCCGCGCCCTGGCCAAGTCGATCGGCGGCGTCTTCCGTCGCATTCAGTTCACGTCCGACCTGCTGCCTTCGGACGTGATCGGCGTGTCGGTGTGGAACGAAGAGACGCGCGGCTTCGAATTCAAGTCGGGCCCGATCTTCGCAAACGTCGTTTTGGCCGATGAGATCAACCGCGCCGCCCCGCGCACCCAGTCCAGCTTGCTGGAGGCAATGAGCGAAGGCCGCATCTCGGTCGATCACTGCACCTACACCCTGAAGCAGCCGTTCCTGGTGATGGCGACGCAGAATCCGCTGGAGCACTATGGCACCTACCCCCTGCCTGAGTCGCAGATGGATCGCTTCCTTCTGCGCCTGCGCCTGGGGTATCCGTCGCGCTACGA
>JAYRFD010000848.1:0-7335 GCA_041908565.1 Polyangia bacterium
CAACCCGGCGGGATCCTTGAAAAAACTGTGCGTCTGTACTCCCTGCGCGTGTCGATGGGGGATGCAGCGCGGAGGCGCGTGACCTTCGCGGACAAACGCCCCGATCGGTTGGCAATCGGTCGGCAGTCAGTCGGCAATCGGTCGACAATCAGAACGGGACAGACGCTTACTGGGCGGGGGGCGGCGGCGAGGACAGGCGAGCCGATAGCTCGCCGCTGATGGCATCGAGGGCCGCGGTGACGATGCGTGCGATGACCTGCGCCGAAGGCTCGGTGGGATAGTAGGTCGATGGCGGGATGTTCAGGCTGCGATCCAAAAGCGGGCGCCCGTCGAGCAGCAGCACGATGTGCAGGCGTCCGCTGATCGTTCGTGTGCCGAAGCCGCCAAAGCCATCGACCAGCGTGTCAAAGCGGGCCATCAAAGTATGGCGAGCCCCCAGGCGCAGCGACTGCGTCAGCGCATCCAGCCCACCGACCAAGCCCGTCATGCGGCTGCCGACGGCGGGATAGCGCAGGCGGTTCTGCACGTAGGCCAGCATGGTCTGCTGCGCGATGGCGCCTGCGCCCAGGAAAGCGGGGGGCAGGGGATTCAGCGGCTCGCCGACCAGATGGATCGCGATGCGGGGTCGCGGGATCGTTCGCTCGGTCGGAGGCGGCGCGGTCACGATTGGACCCGTGGGCTCGACGGCTGGCGTCGCGGGGCCGGTTGGTGTTGGGCTGGTCGCGGGACCGACGGCTGGTCCTGGACCGCCGGGCTGAGTCGGAGCTGGCTCGGTAGGCTTGGTCTTTTCTTTGCTGCTGGCGACTGCAACCACGACGGGGCTGCTGCTGCCTGCCGGCTGTGTCGTCGACGCGGGGCTGGCCCCTGGTCGCGACCCTGACCGCTTGCGCAGATCCGCGCCGTTTCCCCCGGCGGCTGAGCCGGCGCCATTCCCCTTGGACGTGTCGGGTGTCGACGGCAGTGCGACCGAAGCCAGCGTCGAAGGCGAAGCAGGGGATGGCACCGCGGGTGCGGCCCCGACCGGCGTCGTGGCACCAGGGCCTGCCTCGGCCAGCAGGCGCGGACGCAGAGACTCCAGTGCGGCATAGGTCAGATCGTCTAGGTGCTCGACCTCGCCAATGGCCTGCCCGGTGTGCCCTTTCCACTGCAGAACCAGGCGAAGCCGACCGGCTCCGACTTCTTCGACGCGGCCACTCAAAAGCGAATCGGCATCGCCGCGACCGGGTGACGTTCCCCCGGCCACGGAAACCAGTCGCGCATCGATGCCTGCGTCGCTTAACGCGGTGCGCAGGGTCCGCGCAAGCTCGGCCCCAAGGCCCGGCAGCGCGGCCGGCGCGGCCATGTTGCTGATGTAGACCGGCTGTCTGCGCACAGCAGATAACGCCGTCGCTGGGCTTGGCTTGGTACGCGGTCCCGTCGCAGTCAGTGCGCCGGCTGGTTCGTTGCGTGCAGCAGCGGACGCACGGCGCGGTTCCCCTGTGCTGACCAGCAGCAGCACGGAAAGGCACACGGGACAGACGGAGCTACGCATACAGAAGACAAGCAAACCGGCAAGGCCCGCACGTGTCAAGCACCTGGCCAGCCGCTGTCTCGAAGCCCTTCCGACGCACCTTGGGTAGCGAGGCGGTGGACGCTCGTTTCCGGCCAGCGGCCCTGGCGGCTTCAGCGGCCTCGGAACAGCCTCGCGACAAAGCTGGAGCCGAATCGACGCGTTGCGCTGCCAGGCCGACGGGGACCCGAGCCCAGACGGCCAACGCACATCCGTCGACGTTGCTTGACAGGGCAGACCCCGATCCGGCATGTTGCGACGTATGGTGCAGAACGTTTCTCGGGGTCGCGTTGCTCGCTGGGTGTTGTGTGGGGCGGCAGGCTGGGGGTTGCCGCTGGCGCTGATTGGGGCACCGATGACAGGCTGCGGGCCGTCGACGTCGTCGAACGTGCAGCGGCCAGGGCCGGTCAGTGAGTCCAGCTCTTCGCGTGTCCGTTCGTTTTCGGATTCTCGACCGATCACGTCGCTGGTTGCCGCATCCGGCCTGGTGTGGGCGGGCACGCCACGCGGGCTGATTCGCTGGTCGATGGCTTCCGAAACGCCCACGCCGACGCTGTTGACCACGATCGACGGACTGCCAGCTGACAAGATTGCGTCGCTGTCCTTGGACGACAAGGGCGGCGTCTGGGTGACGACACCCAAGGGCGTGGCTCGTTACACCGGCGGTAGCTGGACCAACTATCCACGGCCGCCGGTTGGCGATCTGATCGCTGGCATCGTGGCGTCGCCCGACGGCGAGAGTGCCTGGGTCGGTGGCAGCGACAACCTGGCCTTTCTGCGCGATGGTCAGTGGGAACGATATGCCTCCGGTACGACGGTCACTGCGATGGCCGGCGACGGGCGCGGCGGCGTGTGGATTGGCACCAGCGGCAAGGGCATCCTCCGCGTGGTCAAAGACGACCTGCTGACCTTCGGCATGGGCGAAGGCAACGACATCGACAACGTCCGCGCCATGGTCGCCGACAACGCCGGGGCTCTGTTGGCCGTGGGCGAGGGACCGGGTGGTCAGCGCGTGGCCTTCTACGACGGAAATCGCTTCTGGTCGTACAAGGTCCAAGTACCGGGGAACGGCGTCATCGAGTGGGTGCAGCGCGTTGGCAACGACCTGTACATGGGGGCCGGCTCGACGGTGTGGTCGATGAAGCGCCTGTCTTCGGGCGGGCGAGCGTCGGGGCCGCTGCGCTTCGAATTCAGTGGCTCGGCTTCCATGGGTGCACCCAAGGCGCAGCCGCTCAAGAGCCTGCGTCCCGCCGATGAAAAAGCGCCAGCGGCGGCTCCGGCCGCGGCGCCGGCAGCAGCCCCCGCGGCGGCTCCGGCGGCTCCGGCGGCAGCCCCACCCCCGGCGGCTCCCGCCAAAGAGGCGCCCGGCAAAGGCAAGGGCAAAAAAGGCGGCAAGACCAAGACTGGCTGGCTGCTTTCGCCCGGCGACGCCGCGTCGGTCAAGATGGCCGCAGCAACGGGCACGCAGGCGATTGACGAAGATCCACCGCACCCGGTGCGAAGCTGGCTGGTGGCGGGTCCGGGGGGCAGTGGTTCCCCGCCGGTCTTTGATTCAGAGCAGATCGATCTGCGCCTGCCCGATGGCGTCACCACTGTCGCATCCGACGGAGAAGCGCTGTACGTCGGGACGCGTTTTCTGGGCGTATCGCGCATCACGCGTGGCAAGCAGACGCCGCTTCGCCTGTTTGACCTGACGGCGGCTGCCGAGCGTCTGACCATCGCCTGCGCCAGCAACAACGACTGCTATGTGGCCACCGGCGGCACCACGGCTTGGCGCTTCGACGGGCAGACCTTTGAGGTCAGCGATGTCGATCCGGAAAAAGGCTCGCACGTGCTGGCGGTGGTGCGGGATCCGTCGGGTGCGGTCATCGCGCTGCATCGCGGCGCGTCCAGCAAGGAAGTCCGCATCTCGCGCGTTGGCACCAATGGCAAGTGGTCGCCCGTCGGTGTGACGTCTCTGGAAGTGCCGTCGGGTGTGCCGGATCTGTCGTTCGCGAACTTTTCGCCGCGCGGTCAGCTATGGGTCGGTCTGCGCTATGTCGACAAAGATCAGGACGCGCGCGCGTTCGGTGCGGCCGAAGTTGCCGTCGACAGCGGGGCCGTGATCTACTACCGCCAGCGACCGCAAGGGGTGACCAAGAACGTCTCGCAGGGCGTCAACATCCCGATCGATGTCACGGCTATCGCCTGGAAGGGCTCGGACGAAGCGTGGCTGGCCTCGCGCAGCGGGGCGGTGCGCTTGCAGAACAGCAAGACGGTGAAGACCTTCACCGAAAACGACGGTCTGGAATCCGAGCTAGTCCACGACGTGATCGAAGGGCTGGGCGGCAACATCTGGATCGCGACCAGCCGCGGCATCGGCGTCTGGGACGGTCAGCGCTGGAGCTTCCCCAAGGCCATGCCGTACAACGCCAAGGCGACGGCGCTGGCTCGCGATCCCGACAACCGCGTGTGGATCGGCACGGACAAAGGCGTCTACGAAGTCGTGAACGAAAAGCAGTTCACGTACATCAGCAGCCGCTCGGGCTTGCTGGATGACAAGGTCCTGAACCTGGGCATCGACGTGCGCGGCCGCGTCTGGGTGCTGACGGAAAAAGGCATCTCTGTGATCGACGGAGCGCAGGCCAACAAGTAGCGCCTTCCGCTCGGCGGTCAAAAGCCGCCCCGCACACTACATCCCCCGCCGGCCTGGCCAACGCCTGTGTCCGCGGGGGATTTCTGTTTCTGGCGTCGATTACAGCAGCGGAACGGGGGGCTGCGCGATCGATAGCTCGGCCACCATGCGGGCCACCAGCTCGTCGTACAACGCCTTCAGCTCTGCGTCGGTGCGGACGCTGCCGTGCAGGCGGCCTCCGGCGCTCATGCCGTGTCCGCCGGCGGTGCCTTTGCTGCCGACGACGCGGCGGATTAGCTCGCCCGCGTGCGAGGCTTCGTCTTCGCTGCGAATCGACAGGAAGACCTGACCTTCGTGCTCGCCGATGCAGATGCAGTAGCGCGCGTGCTCATAGGCCAGCATCAGCTCGGCAATCTCGGCCACCAGATCGGGATACGGCACGCTGCCCAGGTTGATCGCCAGCAGATCGCCCCAGCAGATGGCGTTGCGACACGCGCGATCGAGGGCGGCAAAGTGCTCGCGGCTGAGCTTGGGGTTGGTGATGGAGTACAGCTTGGCGTGATCGGCCAGCGCGTTCAGTTCCAGGTAGGCCTGCCGCTCGTGCGGGCCGCACTCTCGCCCCAGGTCACGGGTCTCGGTCTTGACGCCGTACAGAAAGGCGGTTGCCAGCTCGGGCGTCCAGGGAATCCCGGCTTCCTGCAGATAGGTCCAGACGATCGTGCACGACGCGCCGAACTCGGGCCGAATGTCGCACCACGGCACCTGCTGTGAGAGAGGCCGCAGCGGGTGATGGTCGATGACGATGTCGGGCAGGCGGCTGGTCGGCAGCGAGTTGTTGCCGGTGCCCGGCTGCGTATCGAGCAGCGCGACCACCGAGAAGCTGTCGAGGTCCAAGCTCTCAAGGGGGCGCAGGTCGAAGCCAAGCTCGCGGACCATGGCGCGGTTTTCGGCCCGACCGATGATGCCCGCCATGCCGATGGTGCAGACCATGCCTTCGCGTTCCAGCAGCTTGGACAGCCCCAGCGCCGCGGCCAGCGAGTCGGGATCCGGATTGTCGTGGGGCAGCAGCAGCGCACGCGGGCCCATGCTGCGCGCGCGCTCGCGAACCATCGCCAGAGCTGCACCCAAGTGAAAGCCCATTGGGGATGACGGTATCGTGCCTCGCTGCGCAAGTAAAGCGGCTTGGCTCGTCGCAGAGGGGTCCGGTGGGGGCTCGCCTGGCGGCGCTGGTTGGCCAGGGGGCTCGACGGGGTCTCGACGGGGCCTCGACGAAACGCCGTCGCTGCTGGCGCGTGTCGCTGCGGCTTGTGGTGCGGTGGTTCGGGGTCCGTCCGCGGATGCTTGACGAGAGCTTCCTCGCCGCGCACGATGTGCGCCGTTTTCGTACAGACATCGAAATCCAGAACCAACGATCGAAGCGAATGAGGACCGCATGAGTCGAGCACCACTGCGAATTGTCCGGTTGTTTATATCACTGCTGGGGATGCTGTCGTCCTGCGCGACGCCCGGGCAAGAGAGCCTGGAAGATCTCACCAAGAAGGATCAGCCATGCAGCTGCACCGTCGGGGCACGTCGCTGCCGCGGCGGACAAGTCCAAGTCTGCGAGCAGCAGTCGGCCACCTGTGCCGAGTGGGGCCCCATCGTCGCCTGCCCCGGTGGCGTCATGTGTCGCGACGTCGAAAGCTGCGATGTCGATTGCACCGGCAAGGACCAGTGCGCGGCCGGCATGACGCGCTGCAGCGACGACACCACCGCCGAGATCTGCCGCATCGGCCAGACCGGCTGCCTGGAGTGGTCTCGGCAAGCCTGCCAGAGCAAGAACTTCTGCGACCCGCGCGGTGGGTCGTGCGTACCGTCGGTGCCTTGCGATGGTGAGTGTCCCAAGGGATACAGCTGTCAGAACTCGGGCATCTGCGCGGGCGGGCGCCCCGACGACATCGTCGTCAACGTGAAGACGGTGCAGGTCAGCGGCAAGGTCACGCTGAACGGCAAAGACCCGGAAGTGACGATGGACTGCAGCGAGGTCCGCAACCCGTATGAACGCAAGGCGCAGGTGCAGTTCGTCGAGATCAGCAAGGGCTATACGTTCACGTTTGGCGCTCGCTGCGTGGACGCTGGCTTCGACTGGAGCGGGATGCTGTACCCCGGGACGTATCGGGTGACGGTGAGCCGCGGAAGCTCGTACGGAACAAGCAACCTTCCGTCGACGGGGTATGTGGCCAATGCGGCACTGACGGTCGCCGCCGATCTGTCCGGCCAAGTGTATGACGTGCGCACGATCCAGGTGATGGGGAAGGTGACGCTGAATGGGAAGGATCCAGAGGCGACGATGGACTGCAGCGCGATGCGAAACGCGTACGAACGGAAGGCGCAGGTGCAATTTGTCGAGACAAGCAAGGGCTACTCGTTCACGTACGGCGCGCGGTGCATGGACACGGGCTTTGAGTGGAGCGGGATGCTGTACCCCGGCACGTATCAGGTGCTGGTCAGCCGCGGTAGCTCGTACAACACCAGCAACCTGCCGTCGGCGGGCTTCGTGGCAACCGGCGGTCTGGTGGCCAGCGCCGACCTGATGGGCCAAGTGTTCGACGTAAAGACGCTGCGCGTGGCGGGGCGCGTGACGCTAAACGGCAAGGATCCAGAGGTGACGATGGACTGCAGCGCCTCGCGCAATCCGTACGAGCGCAAGGCGCAAGTCCGCTTCGCAGAGCCCGTGCGCGGCTACACCTTCACGTTTGGCACGCAGTGCGTCGATTCGGGCTGGGCCTTCGAAGGACAGGTCTATCCCGGCACCTATCAGATCACGGCCAGTCGTGGTAGCTCGTACGGGACCAGCAACCTGCCCTCGACGGGATACGTGATGATCGAAAGAGTCCAGCTGCCTTAGGTGCCGCCCAGGACCCGACGCTATGTGGAGATCGGCAATGCACAAAAAGACCTTGGTTCGGATGGCGGGCGCAACGGTAGGAGCAGGGCTTGGCATCGGCCTTTTCGGCGCGATGCTGTTGTCCTGGTTGTCCTGTACCGGCCCCAATCACAACGCGGGCGGCAAGCAGGATGTGCCGGATCTGGCCATGCCAGAGCCCGACATGGCAGACGCACGCGGTACCATCTGCAGCGATCCAGCGAAGAAAAAAATCGACGAGACCGGTGGACGCCTGACCGTTGGCGA
>JAYRFD010000849.1:0-2355 GCA_041908565.1 Polyangia bacterium
GTTCATGCCCCACTCTTGCCGCAGAGCGGTCGGCAGATCGAAGGGCTGACGGCGCGGTCCGCGGAACGCAAACAGCAGGCCTTGCAGCAGCGCGCGACCGAACAGCTCCGACGTCTGGCGCAGCACGTGCACTTCGTCGTTGAGGTTGTCGACGATGCCTGATAACAGGCGCAGCATGCCGCTGTGCGTGTGCACCGGCGCGTGTTCGGGAATGCCCAGCAGCCGAGCGCGTGCATCGCCGACGAAGTAACGCATCAGCCGCACCGGAACTCCATCGAAGACGTTGCCGGGAAGCAGGTGTTCGTGCGTCTTGATCAGGCTCTGCGTCAGCTGCTGACCTTCCGGGCAAGCACCTTCTTGGCGATTCAGCATGCGATCGGCCAGGGCTCGCGCGTCGACCAGATCTTCGGGACGCAGTGCGGCCTGTACACCCATGAAGTGACCAATGACGCGCCAGCAGTGATAGTACGCTTCCTGTTCCTGCCGCTTCAGGTGGATGCCCATGCGCTCTAGCCCGTCGAGAATAGCGGTGGAAAAGGTCAGCAAGGTGCCGGCCATGTCCTCTTGATTGATGGGCACGCCGTCCGCGGCATTCCAGCTGGGATCGCGGGTCTTGATTAGATGGCGGATGGCCGCGTGCATCAGCCGCACCTTCTGCGCCGATCGCACGCCCGAGCCAAACTTGTGTGGATCCAGCGCCAGGCCGCCTGGGCTCATCACATCGATGACCATCTGCGCGGTCTCGACGATGCGACGGGTGGCGTTGCTGTTTAGGCGGTTGGTGCGAGCCAGGACCTGTACACCTTTTTTGGCGGTGTAGGTCAGCGGCAGCGAATAGACATTGAGCAGCGTGATCATCTGCGGGCCATGTCGCAGAAACAGCAGACAGCCTTCTTCGATCGTCTGCCGGTTGGCCCACGACGGGGGCTGGGTTTCGGCCAGGAATTCGCGCAGGCTGGCGGGCAGGCTGTGCGCTGGGATGTCGTCGTTATCGACCAGATCGCGCAGAAGCAGATTGGCCTGCTGGACTGCGTCGTCACCGGCTGAATACAGCGAGGAGACAACGGCATCAGCGGGTGGATCTCCCACCATGCGCATGGTGTCCAGATAGGCATCGGTGTAGAGGTCACGCTCGTGCATGTTGGTCAGTATCGCACGCAGCGCAGCGGCGGCGGCGGCCGGTGATTCCGGCGGCAGTGCTACGCGCGGCGCACGTCGCCAGATCGCAGAACCGAGTGAGCCCCCGGCTAGCTGCGAACGATGGTGCCCCAGGTGATGCCGAGCAGCGTGATGGCGGCGCCGCACAGGCCCATGGGGCTTGGGCGTTCTGCGAAGAACAGCATGCCCAAAAGCAGCGTCGCCACCGGCGTGATCTGCAAGATCAGCGCAGCGGTGACGGCACGCACATCGCGCAGCGCATGCGTCATCGCCACCTGTGCAATGGCCGAGCACAGACCCATGGCCACCACCCAGATCCAGTCGGTCGCGGTCGGCGGAATCCAGGTCAGCCGGCCTGGCACCGCCATCAGCAGGCCACCGACGCAGCAGAAGGCCAGATAGATCTCCCAGGATCCTTCCGTCTGCCGCATCGAACGCACGGTGGTGACGGCGGCTCCGGCCAGCACTGCGGATAGCAAGCCGACGCCGGCCCACAGGATGCTGTCTGACGACAGCGCGGTTCCCTGCGCGCCGCGAGCATTGCCCAACACGACCAGCGCTACGCCGATCGCTGTGACCAGAAGCGCAATCAGCGTTCGTCCGTGCAGCGATTCGCGCAGGAACAGAAACGAAAACAGCGCGACAAACAAGGGCGAGCTGGAATTTAGAAGCGTCGCGATGCCGACGGGCAGGTGGGCGATGGCCAAGAAATAGGTCAGCACCGCAAAGCTGCCGAACAAGCCACGCAGAAGCAGCGCGCCATAGTTCTGCGGCTGCATGCGATAGCCGCGCAGAAGCGGCAGTGCGACGGCCAAGGCTCCGACCAGAAAGCGCAGCCACGCGATCTGCGGGCCGGCCAAGTGCTGCGATGCCGCCTTGGCGCACAGAGCCATCAGCGCAAACAGCAAGGCCGCCAACGCCAGCAGCAGCGCCCCATTCCGTCCGCGATTCGGCGTCGTTGCCGACAGAGGAAGCGCAGGCAAGGGCCCCGAATTCAGCGATGCATCGCCCGCGAAGAGGACCTTCTTTTCATGCGCATCCACTACTTGGACTCGGCGGCGCTGTCATGCTTGCTGTCGCTTTTGCTGTCGCTTTTTCCTTCGCTTCTACCGTCGGACTTCGCGTCGCTTTTGCTGTCGCCTTTTCCTTCGGGCAGACCCGGGGCTGAAGCACTGACGACCAGCTGGCCATCGACCA
>JAYRFD010000850.1:0-1673 GCA_041908565.1 Polyangia bacterium
AAGTTCAACGACTCGATCGCCAAGCCGGGAAGCGAGCCAGGCCAGAGCCCCGTGCCCAATCAGCTAGTCGACAATGCGCGACCGCTGATCGAAAGCCTGGAACGCCAGCCGGCCCCTGCCAACCCAGCGACGGCGGCGCGCAATCCTGAAGCGGCTGCCGCGGATGGTGGACGCGACTGGAATACCGAGCTTGGCATTCCGCAGTACCGCACGCAGTCGGACAACGTCATCTCGCCCGAGACGACGTGCAACATGACCAGCCTGGCCATGGCACTGGAACGCATGGGATACGGTCGCGACGACGCAATGGGCGCCATCGACCGCAACCTGCGCGAACGCTATCTGGGAGAGCTTCGCGCGCAAGCCCAGCGCAAAAAGACCGATCCCAGCACGCTGCCGCACAACGCCAACGAAGTCGCACTGCCCGAAGGCTACTTTGAAGGACGCGTCAAAGAATACCTGCGCGAAGTCGACGCCAACGCAAAGAAGCCCTACCAGGGCGTGCGCAGCAAAGACACCAACGAACAGGCCTGGGACGCCATCGCTGCCAAGTACAAGGACAACGCGCAGTTTGAAGACAGCCTCGACTTCCTGCGCTATCTGACCAAGGCGGGCTCGCGCACCGACCTGGACACCGTGACGCCCAAGCTGCTGCAGGCTATCGAACCGGATGCCGAAAAGCGCCCGACCTTCCGCTCGATCACGCCGGGGCGCGGCGGCTGGACGGCAGCCCGCGGCGAGCTTTCCGATGTGCTGTCCGAAGGCGGCGCGGCCATGCTGAGCTTCCATCACAAGGGCGGCAACAACACCGAGGCGTCGCACATCGTATCGGTGCAGCAGATGACCAAAGACGGCCTGATCGTCGACGATCCCTACGGGCGCACGCGCGAAAACTATCGCCTAAACGAAGTCGGCGATGCCTTTGGCGAACGAGGCCAGGCCGGTCGTTCACCGAATCGCAAGAACCAGGTCGACCCCAGCGTGCGACGCGACCAGCCGGGCACCATCGACAGCGACTGGTACGCCAGCGCCGGCCAGAACCTGCGGGCCAACGAGTCGTTCGGATCGTCCTCGAAAGTCACCGACGCCACCATGTCGGGGGCCTGGCGTTCGCTGCGCTTCCTTGAGCCAGCCAAGCCGCACAAGCCGCAAGAAGATCCCAACGCCAAGGCCGGCAACGCTCAACAGTGACCCGCTCGGGCAGACCTCGTCCCCTCTAACGAATAGACGACGCAGATCGGCGCTTCGGACGGAAGCGACGTGACCGGCACGACCGCGGCGATCGACATCACAGCTCACGCGGGCACAGATCCAAGCACGGTCGGCCATGGCTTGCGCTAGACTGCGGCGCCCGAGAATCCCGACGATGTCCTTTGCTACCTGGTACGACAGCGCATGGCAGCACCCCGGCATGGCCTGGCTGGGCACGCTGCCCGTCTTGGCCTGGGCTGCCCTGCATGCAGCGCGCAAGCCCGCATCAAGCGGCGTTGATGCCGACCCACGCCAACCGTTTCAGCGACGACAGCTGGCACTGTTTCTGATCTTGCAAGCCGTGGTCTGTCTGGATGCGTGGTGTACCGGCGCTCTGTCGCCGCTGCCCGTGCCTTCACCGTGGGCGACGGCCAGCTCGGTGTTCTTTGTGATCGCCGGCGATGCGCGCGCCTTCTTCATCC
>JAYRFD010000851.1:0-2666 GCA_041908565.1 Polyangia bacterium
AGCCATCCCTGCACCGCCCCAAGCCATCCCTGCACCGCCCCAAGCCATCCCTGCACCGCGGATCGCCCATCCCTGCACCGTCCCAAGCCATCCCTGCACCGCCCCAAGCCATCCCTGCACCGCGGATCGCCCATCGTTGCACTGTCCCAGGCCATCCCTGCACCGCGGATCGCCCATCCCTGCACCGGCCCAAGCCATCCCTGCATCGCTCCGCGCCATCCATGCACGCGGCCAAAGCCGTCCGCGCGTTGCCCCAAGCCGTCCCCGGCCCGATCCCGAGCCATCCCGTCCTCCCGACAGGCCATCAGCTCACGCTGTCTGTCCGTCGCTGCGCGCCCTCTTGGGCCGGGGCAAACACACATTCGCGGGGGCCCACAAAACAGCGCTTCCCGACGGCTTGCGGCTGCCTATAATCGCGCTCCCATGTCGCAGGCCAGTCCCTCTCCATCGAAAAAGAAGCTCGACCGCACGCGCAACATCGGCATCATCGCCCACATCGACGCCGGCAAGACCACGGTCAGCGAGCGCTTCCTGTTTTATTCCGGCCGCATCCACAAGATCGGCGAAGTGCACGAAGGGCAGACGCAGATGGACTGGATGCCGGAGGAGCGCAAGCGCGGCATCACCATCACCGCTGCTGCGACCTCGTTCACCTGGCGCAACCACGAGATGCACCTGATCGACACACCCGGCCACGTCGATTTCACCATCGAAGTCGAGCGATCACTGCGCGTCCTGGACGGCGCGGTCGTCGTGCTGTCGGCCGTCGATGGGGTCGAGCCGCAGACCGAGACCGTCTGGCACCAAGCCGACAAGTTCCACGTGCCGCGCATCGCGTTTGTCAACAAGATGGACCGCGTCGGCAGCAACTTTGAATCGGTCGTCGACAGCATCGAACGCATCCTTTCCGCCAACCCCGTGCCGCTGCAGCAGCCGATCGGCGCCGAAGACACCTTCGTCGGCATGTACGATCTGATCGCCGGCAAGCGCATCGAGTTCACAGGCGAAGAAGACGACGCGCCGCAGATCTTGGATCTGACCGATGCCGATCAAGAAGCCTACGGCCCCGCTCGCGAGCGGCTGGTCGAACGCATCGCCAACGTCGATGACGAGCTTGCCGAAAAGTACCTGAGCGGCGACCCCATCGACGAGCCATCCCTGCGCGCCGCCATCCGTCGCGCCACCTTGGCCAACAAAGCCGTGCCCGTGATGTGCGGTGCGGCGCTGCGCAATCGCGGCATCCAGCCGCGTCTGGATGCCGTCGTCGAGTTTCTGCCCGCCCCGACCGAAGTACCGCCGGTGATCGGCCATCATCCGAAGACTGGCGAGGCCGAGCCGCGCGCCGCCGATGACAAAGCACCGCTGTGCGCGCTGGCCTTCAAAGTCGCGATGGTCGAAGGACGCAAGGCGGTCTATCTGCGGATCTATTCCGGGACGCTCAAAGCCGGTGACGATGTCTGGAACCCGCGCCTGGGTCCGCCCAACAAAGATCGCGACAAGCACAAGGGTCGCGAAGGCGGCGCGGAAAAGCCGCTGGGCCGCTTGGAAAAAGTCGCGCGTCTGTTTTCTGTGCACGCCGACAGCCGCGACAAGATCGACGAAGCCAAGGCCGGCTCGATCGTGCTGGCGGTCGGTCTGAAGGACACGGCGACTGGCGACACGCTGTGTGATCCGCGCGCGCCGATTGCGCTGGAACGCATCGACACCTATCAGCCGGTCATCACACAGGCGGTCGAAGCCGCCACCACCGCCGACGCCGAAAAGATGCAGGCGGCGCTGGAAAAAATGGCCGATGAAGATCCCACGTTCCACGTCCGCGAAGATGCCGAGACCGGCCAGACCGTGGTGTCCGGCATGGGCGAGCTTCACTTGGAGATCAAGCGCGACGTCTTGGATCGCGAATACGGCGTGCAGGCGCGCATGGGTCGGCCGCAGGTCGTCTATCGCGAGACGATCTTGGGCCAAGGCGAAGCCGAGCACGTATTCGAACGATCGGTCGACGAAGGTCTTTTGTTCGGCAAGGCCACGGTGCGCGTATCGGCGCGTCCGCGCGGGTCGGGATCGGTCGTGAAAAACGCGGTGCCGCCGCCGCCTGCTGACATGCCGCAGCCCTTGCAGCGCGCGCTGCCTCCGCTGATTGAAGCGGCGCTTTCTGGCGTGCGCGAAGCGATGGGATCGGGCCCCAAGGGCAACCGCCTGGAAGATGTCGAAGCCGTGCTGATTGCCGTCGAGCCCAAGCTGTCGTCCGAAGTGGCCAGCGATGTCGGCTGGCGCATCGCCGGATCGCGCGCGATGTTGAAAGCCTGCGAAGCGGCCGGCGTCGCGCTGCTGGAGCCGATCATGCACCTGGAAGTGCTGGTGCCCGATGACTTCGTCGGCGAAGTGCTGGGCGATCTGAACCAGCGGCGCGCGCAGATCCTGGATGTCGGCGTGCGCGGCAACCGTCGCTGCGTCGTGGCAGAGCTACCCCTGCGATCGCTGTTTGGATATTCGACGTCCGTGCGATCAGCCACCGAAGGACGCGCCGACTTCGTGATGACCTTTGCTCGCTATGACACGTGGTAGTGGGTAGCGCTGCTGGGACGTGATGGGCGGCGGACCGCGCCGCTTCCCGATTGTCATCGTCGTCGTCCTCCCCATCGTCCTCCCCATCGTCCTCTTCCTCA
>JAYRFD010000852.1:0-2433 GCA_041908565.1 Polyangia bacterium
AAAGCGTAAAGGCGCGGGCCAAGGCCAGCCCAAAGAAACAAACCAGGACGGCACAGGTCAGGCGCAGGCCCAGGCGCAGCGCTGCGTTGGCTCCACGGCGGTCGGCGTACAGCCCAGTTGGCACGTCGGCCACCACCATCGCCAAGCTGGCCACGCCCAGCGACAGCACCGACAGCGAGGGATCGTGCTGACCGCCCAGCGCTTCCAGAAGCGGCACCAAGACGGGGCCATGGAACGCGAACAGGTACGCGAAGCGAAAGCGCAAAAGCGATCGCACTTCGGGCTGGGCCAGGCAGTCCTGAACCGTCGCTTTCGGCAGGCCGCGCAGCAGCACGCGGCGGAAGAACCAGTCGGCCATGCCTAGCGACAGCGGTCGGGAGAGCCGGCGGGGCGACGCTCGCAGCCTTTGCTGCAGGTCTGGACGTACTTCAGCACGCGATCGGTGCAGCGATACAGCACGTTGGCGGCGCCGGTCACGCCGTTGCCGCCGCAGTACAGCCCGTTGCTGACCGAGCAGGCGCCAGGAGCGGCGGCGCAGCGATCGGATGTGCCGCTGGGCATGTGCTCGCAGCCGTCGCGGCAGACCTGGGCCACGCTCAGCGCGCCGGTGGTGCAGCGGTACAGCGTATCGGCCGCGCCGGTCACGCCGTTGCCGCCGCAGTACAGACCGTCCCCGCCCGGACATGCCGAGCCGCCACCTGTGGCCCCTTGCAGGGCACGAATGCTGGCGCTGGGGTTTAAGTAGCCAAAGTCCGTCGCCTTGGTGCCCGGCCCGGTGTAGCCAGGCCCCCAGTACGTCGTGCCACACAGCGGGGGCTTTTCGGCGCTGCGGATTTCCCAGTGCAAGTGGGTGTTGCTGGCCTGATCGTGCAGCGTGCCCAGCTTTTGTCCGCTTTTCACTGCGTCGCCGGCTTTGACGACAAGGCCCGTCAGGTGCCCGTACTGCGAATACACAACGGGGCTGGACAGACCCAGCGCGCGTCGCTGTGCGTCCGACAGATCATGGCGGATCAGGACGACATGGCCGGGGTAGTTAACCAGTCCGGCGTAGACGACTTGGCCGTCACCGATGGCGCTGACGACGGTGCTGGTGCTGCCTCCCCAGTCCTCGCCGGCGTGCTTGATCTTGTCCATGGTGGTGCCGAAACACGACGATCGGCTCCAGCTGAGCGCGGCGTTGTACAGGTCAAAGCCGATCCGCCACGAGGGCGAAGCAAACGGCGTGGCCCAGCTGGTGCCCGTCGAATGCAACGTCTGCCGGGCCGGGTCGTCCCCTTCAACCGCGACTTCGGCCCCACATCCAGCCAGCCCGCAGGCGGTGGCCAGCCCGCAGGCGGTGGCCAGCCCACAGGCGGTGGTGAAGATCCGCGTGGCCCAGGCGGTGCGCCTTTTTAGGGCGCTGCGGCGCGATGGCTCCGTCGTAGAACATGCGTGCATGGTCTGTCTCCGCGGCTGGGCATATGCCAAGCCAGCGCGCGGCAGCAAGCGCAAACTGCGCGATGCAGGCGACCGTTCGCGTCGACTTACAGCACGAAGGCGGCGATGTACAAAAGCGTGCCGGTGGCCGCGGTCGCGCCCACGCCCAGCCATAGGATGCGGCCCCAGCGACGATGCGAATGGCTGAAGTCCCCAGGAAGGCTGCTGCCAAAGCGCCGCCACGAGCGCACGACAAAGCCGATCCACAGAAGCCACGTACTGACCGCGATCAATAAGTGAAAAAGCAGCAGGGCTCGCACGGCGGGGGTGGGAATGTTCACCGCCTTGCCGGCCAAGGCGCCGCTGCCGCCACGCAGCCGAATGTCCACTTCCAGCACCAAGACGGCGAGCGTCATGATGGCCAAGAAGCCGACCTGTACCCGACGGTGGGCGTGCAGTCGCTGCCTGGCGGCCAAGCGGAAGCCCAGCGGCATGACGAACGGCAAGACGATGAAGGTCAGCAGCGAAAGATCGGTCAGCAGGTCGGCTCGCGATCCGAAGATGCCAGCGGGCAGGGGCGAAATCATGGCCTTGAGCATGCGGCGTGAACGAGCGGCCGTCTTGGCTCTATTTGCCGCGATTGAGCGGGGCGCCGGCGCTGCGATACCGACCGGGTGTGTGGCCAGTTGCCAAGCGAAACTGGCGATAAAAGCGACTGAGATCCTGCCAGCCGCTGTCGAGAGCCGCATGCGCGATCGATAGGCCGCCAAGCAGCGAGACGACCGCCGCATGCACACGCACGCGCTGACAGTAGTCGCGCGGCGACAGACCAAAGGCGGTGTTAAACGTCCGGCTGAACACGGGCAGCGATAGCTCGAAGTCCTGCGCGACGCGGCTTACGGGCGTGGGACGCAGCGCCTGCTGGTACAGCGCGGTCCGTAGGCGACGCAGTCGGGCCGGATGCCCCCATTCGGCGTCGATGCGGTGCTTGGCCAGCGATGCTTGGCGCAGCACATC